>SKSA01000277.1 GCA_007118195.1 Anaerobacillus sp.
GGAGACGGACAAATTAGGCAAATGTCCACGGGCGGTGTCAGACACCAAAATGTGACACCTTAATTCAGTGCGACCATTTCTAAGCGTTTCGCTTTTTCTTGGATTTCTTCTGAATACCAACTTTTAGCAGTACCTTGATTATTTTTAAACTGTTCAAGTCCGTACATTCCACGGTGATAGGCTGTTAATGCATGGTCCCAATCCTCGTATCGATCATATAAAAAATCTAAATACACAACGGCTAACTCGATTGAGTAATACGGGTTATATAATAGTTCCTTTTCATACGGTAAATCAGCCATATTCGCGATCCACGGACCGGTATTTTCCATAAATTGTGTTAAACCGTAGGCTCGACCGTACCTCGTTTGTGGACCGACCGTGTCTTCGTTAAACGTTCCACCGGTTTCAACTCTAATAAGTTCAAATAAAATGTACGGGTCAATAGAGCGTTCTTTTGCTTTTTCAGCTAAAAATAATCCCCACTCTTTCGGAAATCGACCGTCACTTTCATTATGAAATTTTTTAGCTAGCTGCTTTGAGTCTTCCCATGAATAATAGGAAGTTTCTGTGGGCTCACTATGATCTTCTAGCGATACGATCTGTTTAATTTCCTCTACCTCCACATACATCTCTTCATTTTCTTCTATTAAAATTGCTAGCTCGTTCTGTAACTTAATGTTTTCAACTGCAATATATACGCAGACAACAATTAAAGATAGGACCGTTGCTAATTTTAATTTTCCAAACATATTTTTTCTGCACTCCTTTAGAAAAACTAGGCTCATCGTAAAATCTTTAATAGCGCAGCCTTAGATTTCCTTACACTTTAACCTTTTAAAAGATTAAATTCAGATTTTTATAAATAAACATTTGTCAATATGACTTTTGAAGCATATCAAAAGCCCCTTTCAAATACAACCGTTAGCATCTAGGTATTTCAGTAATATACGGGCATTAGCTGTAATGAAAGTGTTTCCATACAACTCGTACGTGCAAAACCTCGGTTACACTCGTTATCAGAGCGTCTCTCGAAGGTGCACGTGCAAAAATATCGCGATTTTTCGCAAGATTATTAGAATCTAACGCAATATTCACCCCTTAATTGCAAAAAAATTCGGAGAAACTCTAAAAAAGCTTCTCCGAATTAACCTTCATATAAAATCAAACCTCAATGGATCATCTCACTTTTAGTGACCGTGAGCTCCATGGTCACCGTGTCCCCCACCACTTGCCGGAACGATTTCTAGCATTTCATCAATAAAGCCTTGAACTTTAAATGGAACTAAATCTTCCCCACCAATTAAATAAGCATGGTTATATGGACCTTCTGTCGGTTCATTTTCAAACGTCGGCTTTAATTGCTCTAAATAGATGTGCATTTCTTCTGTAAACTTTCCTTCATCTAACCAAACCATCGGTGCATGCTTACCTAAATGAGCAAATGGTGCAGCTGTAATTGCTAACTCAGGAAATTCAGTAGAAACCATGACTAAGCCATGCCCAGGGCTAACCACTTCCCAACCAAAGTTTGTATCATAGTCTCTATACTTCGCAAATTCAACAGCTAAATCAGCTGGTGTTTCCCCGGAAATACGAATGACATCACCAAAATGATTTAGTTGCTCTAATACTTCATTAGAAATAATGCTTTCTGGTCCAACGACATAAATCGACGCTGCTCCCTCTCGCTTTTCTAATGCTTTAACTGTTGCTTCAGGAACCTCATTTTCAGTTACGTATAATAACGGTTCATCCATATGAGTGATCCAGCTTCCTGCGGGAATTGTGAATTTTTTTCCCTTCTCTTCCATTGAACCTACAATGACACTACTCGGAATATTGTTTGTCAATTCTCCATAAAGGCGGTCAATTTCAAGTGCAAAGGCCGCAGCTTCTTCTTCCTCGACGACAACCACTTCAAAATCTCCTAATTTATCTAACTCTCCGTCATTCAAGGTTCCCATGACCATAATTTGTGTTCCTTCTACATTTCCTTTCGGATGTAAACGTTCAATTTCAGCTAAAACCAAATCTGGGATCACACCATTATCAGTAAACAACAATGGACCATCATTTGGGTGATGAACTAAATTTAAACTTGCCAACGCTAGCTGCCAATTTTCAATTGGTGCAAGCATAATTGTCCCTGGCTGATTGGCCGTATGAGTTGCTGGCCAAATCATTTGTGATGTCATGACAGAGATTTCAAAAGCATCATTACTATTTAAACGAGTGACATTTTTCGTATTTAAATGAAGTAACCCACCACTACTATGTGACACTTCTTCGCCACTAACTGTCTCTTGAGTTTCTCCATTGTCAGTAGTTTCGTTGTGGCTCAAATCTTCACCGTCATTTTCCTCACCATGATCACTCCCGCAACCTACAATTAAACCAATCGCAAAAACGAACAGTAACAATATTAGTATTTTTTTTATCTTAAACAAATTGTTTCCTCCTAACATTTCTTAAGTAATCATTATTATAAATAATATTTGTGGAGAAACTTTGAAGAAACGGTGAAGAAAAATCGGCCAACAATTTACATAATATGTGCTGACTGTAAATCTTTAAGAATGTTTTGTATGTATTGGAAAAATTTAATGATATTTCACAAAAATTTTATCTCAAAAGTATATAGAAATATCTGAAAAATATGTTATAGTATATATACTATTTTGGTTTAAAGGATTAAAGGAGGAAAATATTGTGAATCAAATTAACAATAACCGAGAACAATGGGGGTCCCGACTCGGTTTCATATTAGCAGCCATGGGGTCTGCAGTAGGATTAGGTAACATTTGGCGTTTTTCTTACGTCACGGGAGATAATGGCGGAGCTGCATTTTTACTCGTATATCTCTTATGTATCATTGCAATTGGAATACCCATTTTAATGGCTGAGTTTACCATTGGTCGACGGGCTCAAAGTGATGTTGTCGGTTCGTTCCAATCGGCCGCACCAGGTAAGCCTTGGGTCATTGGTGGTATCTTAGGTGTTGCTTCAGCATTTATTATTCTATCATTCTACGGGGTCGTTGCTGGTTGGACCGTTAAATACTTCACAAGCTATTTAACAGGTGGAATTACCGCTGGCGGTGAAGGTGGATATTACGAGGCCTTTGTCAACTTTATCGGTAGTCCGCTTCAACCGATTTTATGGCAATTTCTTTTCATGGCTTTAACGATCGGCGTTGTTTATAACGGTGTTAAAAAAGGGATTGAAAAAACGAATAAAATTTTAATGCCTCTACTCGCAATCTTAGTCATTATCCTTGCTGGCTATAGTTTAACATTAGGTGGGGCACAGGAAGCATTTACATTTTTATTTTCTCCCGACTGGAGTGCTTTAAAAGATCCTAGCGTTTATTTAGCAGCTCTTGGTCAAGCATTTTTCTCATTAAGTTTAGGGATGGGGGCACTCATAACGTATGGTAGTTATTTATCGAAGAAAGAAAAGCTACCTAGTGCCGCTTTAAGTGTTGCTGGCTTAGATACAGTCTTTGCAATATTGGCAGGTTTAATGATTTTCCCAGCTGTTTTTGCGTTTGGAATTGACCCTAGCTCAGGGCCTGGTCTTGTTTTTATTACGTTACCTGGAATTTTTAACGAAATGGCTTTAGGAACTTTGTTCGGTTTATTGTTCTTCTTTTTACTAGCAGCTGCTGCTCTTTCTTCAGCTGTATCGTTACTTGAAGTTGCTGTCGCTTATTTCATGAGAAAGTTTAACTGGACGAGACAAAAAACAGCGATCATTATTGGTGGTATTATCTTTTTAATTGGGATACCTTCGTCATTAAGTCAAGGGGTCTGGGCTGACATTACTTTCTTCGGTAACGACATCCTTGATAGTATGGACTTTATCGCATCGAACATTTTCCTTCCAATTGGTGGATTAGTGATTGCTTTATTTATCGGCTGGGGTTGGAAGAAATCAGATGCACTTGAAGCATCGAACTTCGGAGATTCTCCAATCGGTCATGCTTGGATTTTTGTATTAAGATTTATAGCACCAATTGCGATTTTCGTGATTTTCTTGGCATCGATTGGCGTGATAAAGTTAGATTAATTTAGAAAAACGTACACTTTTGCTTTAAGAAACTTATAACTGTTAAGTAGAAAGGGCTGTCCCATAAGTGTCTGACACTTTGTTTTGGGACAGCCCTTTACTTATTTAAGATTAAGGTGTTTTTTTAAAGAATGGTTTACAAAATACTTTGGAAAATAACCATTTAGTACATCTACCACATTTTGGGCGGTTTTTCTTTTCAGTTCTTCTTGCGCTTCTTCTGAATACCAAGCAACGTGAGGATTCAAAATTACATTATCCATTTGTAATAATGGATTATCTTGTCCAATTGGTTCATCTTCTACTACGTCAAGAGCTGCTCCTGCAATTTTCCCTACTTGCAACGCGTCGATTAAGGCTTGTTCATGAATAACTGGACCTCTTGCTGTATTAATAATGAACGCTTCTTTTTTCATTGCTTCAAATTGTTGCACATTAATTAACCCTTGTGTCTGTTCGTTTAATGGTGCATGTACTGATACAAAATCTGCTTCCCGGCAAAGATCGTCTAAATTTACTAAACTGACATTTAGGTTGTCAGCAACTTCACTAGAGACAAACGGATCATAGGCAATAACCTTCAATCCAAACGCTTGAGCCTTTGTTGCTAGCGTTTGGGGGATTTGACCAAAGCCTACTAAACCTAATACTCGATCACGCAAACGGAAAATAGGAACACCCACATTAAAATTCCAAACTCCACTTTTCACACCTGCATTTAACTGAACAACTTTTCGAGCCGCACTCATTAATAACGCAAATGCGTGATCAGATACTTCATCAATACAATAGTCGGTCACATTGCTTACGACGATTCCTTTTTCAGTTGCTGAGCTAACATCAATAGTATTTACCCCAACTCCGTAGCGGGCGATCACTTTACACTTTTCAAGGTTTTCAATCACGCGATTCGTTATCGGTGCATACTGATTAATGATCGCATCAGCATCTCTTGCTACCTCAATAACCTCATCCTCTGTACGACACTGCGCCTTCGTTAAAGTTACACCAATTTTATTTAATACTTCTTGTTCAGGCTCTAAACTTTTATATTCATAGTCTGTAACAACTACTTTAAAATTCCCCATCTTTCAATTCATCTCCTTATCCTAAAATAGCTAGCAAAATCGTAATGGTAAAAATACTCAGAACCGTTGTTACTAGTGTTATCGCAGATACAAGTCTAGGCTGCGAGTCAAATTGTACTGCATACATAACGATCGTAGCTGCTGATGGCATGGCCGCTGAGACAATTAAAACTTTGGCTAGTAACGGATCAAACGGGAACATGAGCGTAATACCATAGGCAATAAGTGGTGAAACTATTAATCTAACGATCACACCATAAGAAATATGACCCCATTCAAACTTCGTCCACTTAATATTGGCTAATTGCATTCCTAAAATAATCATCACCGTTGGAATGGTCGCATCTGCAATAATATCAATCGTTTGAAATAAGTTATTAGGAAGTTCTAGTTCTGTTCCTTTTAAAATTATAGCAATCAACACAGCATATGTTGCTGGCATCTCTAATACAGACCGTATTGCAACTCGAATATCAGCCTTTCCTCGGGCTGCGTAATAGACACCAAAAAAATTCATAATGATCGCTTGTAAAACTAAAAATGAAACTGAATACGCAAAGCCTACTTCGCCGTAAGCAAATAAAATAATCGGTGCTCCATAATTTCCCGAATTCATAAAAGCGGTTGATAATATAAGGCCACTTTCAGTAGATTGAGAGTACCCCCTCATTTTCGAGTAAAAAATATTAATAATTATAATAGAAAAAAGTAAAACAACCGAAAAAATGACCATGTATAAGTATTGTAAATCTAGTTCCGCGGTATAAAACGTCCGAAAAACCAGACACGGAGTCATGACATAAATCGCAACTGTGGAAATCGCTTTTATATCCATCCGTTTCCATACTTGAACGATATAGCCGATAAAAAATACTAAAACAACTGGTAGTACAACTTGAAAAAAAATAGTCATTGTTTCTTTCCTTTTCTCATCTAGTTATCTAACAACATCTTCGCTTGACTGACTGACAAATTTCTGAACATCCTTTAAAGAAGGCAGCCCTTCCACATCGCCACGATACATCGTCACGGTAGCACCTACTGCACAAGCTCTTGATACAGCTTCTTTTGTAGATAAACCATCTAACAACCCGGAAACAAAACCAGCCGCAAATCCGTCGCCCGCACCCACTGGGTCTACTACATGTGGAACTACAAATCCTGGAACGTGTTCACTTTTTTTACTAGTAAAATAGTAAGCACCTTTTTCGCCTACTTTCATTACTACTAACTTCGGACCTAGTGAGAGTATCTTTGTTCCTAACTCTTCAAGTTCCATCTTCCCGAACATAAATTCAGCCTCACTAATCCCAGGTAATACGATATCAGCTTTCTGACATAAGTCAATAAGTACTTCCCTAGCTCTTTCTTCACTCCAAAGCTTACGGCGAAGGTTAGGATCAAATACAATCGTTACTCCATGTTTTTTTGCAAGATCAATAGCCCTATAAACGGCTTTATAACAGCTCTCGCTTAGTGCTGGTGTAATCCCGGATACATGTAAGTACTTCGCTCGTTTAATGTATTCTTCATCAATCATCGATTCAGTTATTTTCGAAGCAGCAGAATCTTTTCGATAATAAAACACAGAAATATCTCGCTCTGTCTTAATTTCTTTAAAGAAAACTCCTGTTTGAGCCTCATTATCGATAGTTACTTGGCTAACATCTACTCCTTCACCACGAATAAAAGAAAGCATCGCTCTCCCAAATTCATCATCTCCTACACGGCTAATCCACCCTGCTTGATGACCAAGGCGTGTTAATCCGATACAAAAATTCGATTCAGATCCTCCGAAACTACGAGTGAATTGTCCAGCATAACGCATCGGTCCGTTATTTATAGGTGTTAGTAACACCATCGTTTCGCCTATAGTTACAACGTCCACTTTATCAAATCCCCTTTTTATAATTGCTAAGTTTCTATTCTAATCTCTTTGCTTTAGCCACCCGTGGCCTCTTTATAACGCTTTCTAAAGTAACTCATTTAATGAAGAAAAGCGGTTGAACATGAAACATCCCCCCGCTTTTCTAAACTATTTTTTTAAGTTAAATAATTTACCACTTCATCTATGGCAACTTCACAATCATCACCGACGGCTCGAACAGATAGTTTGTCACCATTTTTCAACTGTAATGTAATTAAACCGAGGAAGCTTTTTAAATTCACTTCGACAATCATTCCTCTAACCATCTTCTTTAAGAAAATTTCAGAATTCAGCGGTTGAATTGATTTACTTAGATCAGTAATTGTTTGATCTTCTGTAATATTAACAATGATTTCTTTCGTACATTCTTTTTCCATTTCTCATTCCACTCCTTTAAAAGTTATTTTTCACTTAAACGTGTATAATTACTACAAGAAAAAGAGTGAGATTTGTGGCAAGAACACAACGATCATTAATGTAAATAGCATAACTAGGAAAAATGGAACAATTGCTTTTGATAAAGCTTCTATCGACAAGCCTGATATTCCCGAACCAACAAATAAGTTAACCCCAAGTGGTGGTGTAATAAATCCAATCGCTAAGTTTAAGACCATAATAATACCAAAGTGAATTGGGTCATAACCTATACTCACGGCAATTGGTAATAAAATTGGCGTGAGAATAATAATTGCTGCTAATGTATCCATGAAACAACCAACAATAAGTAACAATAATGTAATTAATAAGATGATCACGATTGGACTTTCAGAAATAGCTAACATCGCTTGAGCCACTTGATCTGGGATCCTCTCAATCGTTAAAAAGCGCCCAAATGCTGTTGCTGTTCCGACAATAATTAAAATCGTTGCCGTTGTTAATGCCGAATTAGCGAACACACTCGGTAAGTCTTTAATTTTTAATTCTCTGTATAAAAGTAACCCTGCAATTAGGCCATAAACTACTGCAATAACCGCTGCTTCCGTTGGTGTGAAAATTCCACCATAGATACCACCTAAGATGATAACTGGGATTAATAATGCCCATTTTGCATCCCAGACAGCTTTTGCGATATTGCTTATAGAAGTTTTTTCAGATAAACCTGTGTAGCCCATCTTTTTTGAATAAAAGTAAGCATACATAATTAGTGCGAAACCAACTAGTAGCCCTGGTAATATCCCTGCAATAAACATATTAGCAATCGATACACTGCCAACTACACCGTAAATAACCATCGGGATACTTGGAGGAATGATTACTCCTAATGATCCAGCCGCACAAACAACGGCTGTTGCAAAGCGTTTATCATAACCTTGTCGTACCATTGCTGGTATCATAATTCCACCAATTGCTGCTACCGTCGCTGGACCTGAGCCTGAAATAGCCGCAAAGAACATACATGTAATAATTGTAGCAATCGCAAAACCACCGGTTTTATTTCCAACAAGAGAGTTTGCAACACGGAAAAGACGGTCAGATATTCCACCTTTACCCATGATTTCACCCGCTAAAATAAAGAATGGAACCGCCATTAGCGGAAAGGAGTCAACTGACGTAATTAATTCCTTTGCTAAAAACTCTAGTGGTAATGAGCCTGAATATAAAATTGTCACAAGTGATGATAGCCCTAATGCAATTCCAATTGGGACACTTAATAATAAAAAGATAGCAAATGATACAAACAATACTACTGCAACCATAATTACGCCCCCCTTACTCCTCTTGTAATTTCTCTTGTGTCGTCTTTATTTCTACTTCTTCAAAGCCAAATAATGCTTTTAACTGCTTAATTAAGTTTTGAATAATACGAATCGCTGTTAATCCCATTCCAACTGGAGCTGCAAAATAGACAAGTCCCATAGGGATTTGAAGCGCTGGAGATTTTTGTCCCCATTCAAGTAACTTTAGTGCAATGTCTGTTCCGTAACGCATAACGAAAAAACAAAAGATTAAGAAAAGGAAGTTTGATATAATCGTGAATACCAATCTACCTTTATCTTTAAATAAAAGCAGTAAGACATCTACTTTAATGTGTCGTTGTTTTTTCACTCCATA
>SKSA01000082.1 GCA_007118195.1 Anaerobacillus sp.
ATCACATCATGTCACGCTTCTTAGCATAGGCATCGTGCGGCTTTGCGACGAGTAACCGCAGGAGCAACTTCTATCGACCTTTAGAGGCTCACTCAAGAAAATCGACCGAGCATTTCTTTTTTATATACAAAACGCTCATGACGAAGCATCGCCACCATCTGGTATGTAAAAGGCGGACGATTTCCTTCACTTCACAGTGACCTTCTAACGAATCTCAGGCGCTCGTTCACGAAATCATCCGCCTTTTTTTCATACAAAACGCTCATGACGGCATTCCGTCACCATCAACCATGAAAATTGACGACTGAGTTCTCTCACTTCGCTGTAAACTTCTAGCGAATTTTAGAGGCTCGTTCAGGAAATCACTCGTTCTTTTTTTATACAAAAGACCACATCTTATGTGTGGAGATGTGGATAATCTATAACGAAAAAGGATTAAGTTTTTACTTAATCCTTTTTGAATATAAAATTAGTTAGTCGTTTTATTTAGAAAACATGCTTGAGCTGTGAGCGTGTGCTTTTGCTGTTTCTGGGTCGATGTAATCTTTCGCGCTATTAACGGCAGTTGGTGCTTCACCAAAGCCAGCTGCAATTAATTTCATCTTACCTTCATACGTTGCAATATCACCAGCAGCATAAATACCAGGGATATTTGTTTCCATTTTAGAATTAACAACGATACAATTTTTTTCGATTTCTAGACCCCAATCTTTAATTGGACCTAGTGCTGAGATAAATCCGAAGTTAACAATAACAGAATCAACATCGATGATTTCTGATTTGTCCCCACGAACTTCGCCAATAGTTACTTGACTAATTTTTTCACCATCACCATGAACATCAGCAATTGTGTAAGGTGTACGAACGTCAATTTTTTCAGAGTTTTGTAATAGTTCAACACTATGCTCATGTGCTCTGAATTGGTCACGACGATGAACGATGGTTACTTTTTCTGCGATTTCTTCAAGCATTAATGCCCAGTCAACTGCAGAGTCGCCGCCACCGTTTACTAACACTTTTTCGCCAGCGAAAACGTTTAAGTCGTCTACGAAGTAATGAAGGTTTTTGCCTTCATATTGTTTAGCATCTTCAACATCAATACGGCGTGGTTGGAATGCCCCGATTCCAGCTGTGATGATGATCGTTTTAGAATAATGAACGCCTGTATTTGTAGTTAATTCGAAAAGACTCTCCCCATCCTTGTCGACTTTCACTACATTTTCAACTGTTTGCTCTAAAACAACAGTCGGTTCGAATTGGCTTGCCTGTTCTTTTAAGCTATCAATTAATTCTTGTGCGCGAATCTTCGGGAATCCAGCAATATCATATATGTACTTTTCTGGATATAAAGCCGAAAGTTGTCCACCTAATTGTGGCATTGCTTCAATAATTTTTACTTTTGCGTGTCTCATTCCACTATAAAAAGCAGTGAAAATACCTACAGGTCCGCCACCGATCACCGTAATATCATATACATTTGTATCTTGAACCAAAATTAGCACCCCCATAAAATTTTAATGATGCATCATTACATCTAATATTATAAAGGTAAAAAGGGACAAAGGGAAGGGGGAAAACACAAATAACAACGCAATTAAAAAAATTCTAAATATAAACGCTTACATAATTGGTATTCCAGAATTTTTAGCGACTAAAAAATTTTATAGTTATACATTAAAAAAAATGAAAAATAATGGCTTATTAGCTGCTTATTACTATTTAGATATTTTTTTGTTAAAAAAGTATAAAAAAACGAATTAAACTATTGCAATTTCTGTCGATAGGACATATCATAAAAGTAAGAAGAGTTGTGAATTTTTTGTGACAAGTACAAATTTATGTATAAAAAGAAAAATAGCAGGGCTTTTTTTGTAAAGGTTAGTGAAGTATATCACAAAGTAATTTATCGCGCAATAGTAAGTGAAGAAAATCACAAAGTGATGTACATGGTAAAAAACTCTTGCTTTAGGTTCTTCAATTGCAGGAAAAAATAAAGTTACCTAGCCCATGCGTTAAATTTAAAAATGGAGTGATAACAAATGAAAAAGAAACCAAGAATTTTAATTTTAGGTGCGGGTTATGGTGGAATGATGACAGCTTCCAGACTATCGAAGCAGCTAGGTTATAATGACGCCGAAATAATTTTAGTAAATAAACACAACTACCATTATCAAACAACATGGTTACATGAGCCGGCAGCGGGTACACTCCATCATGACCGAACAAGAATGCGAATTGACAGTGTCATTGATACAAACAAAGTAAAATTCCTTAAAGATACAGTTCTTGAAATTAAAACAGCTGAGAAAAAGGTTATTTTAGAAAGTGGAGAGGTTGAATACGATTATTTAGTGATTGGCTTAGGGTCTGAGCCTGAAACGTTCGGAATTCCAGGAGTTGAAGAAAATGCATTTGCAATTCGCAGTGTTAACTCTGTTCGTCAAATTCGTGAGCATATTGAATATATGTTTGCATCATATAATAATTCAGAGGAGAAACATGACGACTATTTAACGTTTATCGTGGCTGGTGCAGGATTTACGGGAATTGAATTCGTCGGTGAATTGACGGAGAGAATTCCTGAACTATGTAAGGAATACGATATAGACCGTAGTAAAGTACGTATTTTAAGCGTAGAAGCAGCTCCAACAGCGCTACCAGGATTTGATCCTGAACTTGTTGATTACGCAGTCAGTTTATTACAAAGCAGAGGCGTTGAATTCAAAATTAGTACACCAATTAAAGAAGTAACAGAAGACGGTGTTCTTTTAGCTTCAGGAGAAGAAATTAAGTCGAAAACAGTGATTTGGACAACTGGAGTACGTGGAAGCTCGATCGTTGAAAAGTCAGGTTTTGAAACGATGAGAGGTCGGATTAAAGTAGAAAAAGATATGCGTGCACCTGGATATGAAGATGTATTTATCATTGGTGACTGTGCATTAATTATTAATGAAGAAAATGACCGTCCGTTTCCTCCAACTGCCCAAATTGCGATACAACAATCTTACACTGTGGCTAACAATTTAAAAGCGTTACTATCTGGAAGCGAAAAATTAGAAACATTTAAACCGGACCTTAAAGGTACGGTAGCATCATTAGGAGGAAAAGAAGCAATTGGTGTCGTAGGTTCGAAAAAACTTTACGGTACATCAGCTTCTACAATGAAGAAAATTATCGACAACCGTTACCTTTATTTATTAGGTGGTTTGCCGTTAGTTGTTAAAAAAGGTAAGTTAAATTTATTTTCATAAGAATCATCACAGGGTTAACTTTTCAAAAAGGAAATTTCTTTTTGTCGGGTTAATCCTCTTTTTTTCTTCGCTTCGTTATTATACTATTAATAAAGGATAAACTTGGATGATTTAGGAGGGCCTTATGATGAGAAGAGATCGAAGTAACGTGTGGTTAGCGGCAGCTGGAATCGTCATTCAGGATGGGAAATGGCTCGTAGTAAAGAAGAGGTATGGCGGATTAAAAGGACTTTGGTCAATCCCGGCAGGTTTTGTTAATGAAGGCGAAACCGTTGATCAAGCAGCGGTAAGAGAGGTATTAGAAGAAACAGGAATCGAAACAAAAGTAAAAGATATCGTTGGATTAAGAACCGGTGTGATAAACGAAGTCGTAAGCGATAATATGGTCGTTTTTTTATTGCAACAAACGGGTGGGGAGCTCGCTGTTCAAGAAGCTGAACTTGAAGATGTCGCCTTCATGTCGAGAGAACAGTTAGAGATCGACCCGAACACGTCGATGATGGTTCATCTATTTTTAAATCAAATGCAAGAGAAGTTATTTGAAACGGTAACCCCTAACCCAGGTGATGTATATCAATATTCTACATATAGAATCTTCTGTTGAAAACTTCGAAATAATCTGAAAATTAGAGAGATGATAAAATAAAACCGCTTTAATGCGTTAAAATAGTTGAATTTGGCGTTTTCCAATATAACCCCTTCTTGTTATTATTATAGCAAGTTAATGAAAGGGAGGGCGATCGAAATGATGTATAAAATAAAGCCAAAAATCAAAGAAAGTGATTGTCCGTACTGTGACGGAAAAGGCTATTTTCAATTATTATTAGGTGGTTCAGAAACTTGTGGATGCTGTAATGGAACTGGAGAAAATTCAACGGAATAAAAAAATCAATGATTACCGGTGAAGGGGCTACCCCCAATAGAAGCTAATAAAATGAGGGTGAAGACAAATAAATTTGTCTCCACCCTCATTTTTGTTTTAAAAAGATGTTTAAGCACACAACATTCCTTTAAAACATTTGGTACCCTCTAGAGCGAAGTAGTTTATTAGCTACCCCGGCAAGGATTGCGCCGACCAACCCTGAGGATAAAATAATAATATCGGCCATTTGTAACGCCAATAACTTTTCTCCCAAAATTGAAAAATTCATTATCGGTGCTGTTATATATTCAAAAAATCGAACATCATCAACGATACGAATAACAACGATTGGGTAAATAATTGCCATGACCCACGTGGCTCTAAGAAGCATGTTGATTAAAAAGCCAATACCAAAAAATAATACGAGAAATAATAAAATTGATATAATTAATTGTGGAATACTTATCACAATTTCACCCCCGTTAAGGATCTACGTAAAAATTTAGATAAGGTTAGTTTACTTAATTGTGTTAGGTCTCGTCAAATTATAGTAATAATTGTAATTAAATGAACGAATAATATAGTTAGGATCACGTTGTTTTGATTACAAATTTCTAAAAATTAACTTTTTTTCTCCATATTAATGAATATTTCTTATTTATTTGGAAATGATTATTCATTGAGAGGAGTGAAAATTAATGGAAGTGATCAAAACAGTACTTAAGCGTATAACGATGACGTTTTTATTTGTATTAGCGCTATTAACGACGTTTGAATCGATTTCTGGTGTCAGTGCCAGACAAGCATCAAATTGGTGGGTGTTAGATAATCATTCTTTTTCAAATAAAGTCGAAGAAAGAACGAGTTTTAGTACGAGTGTAAAGAAATTCACAATGAGATTTAGAAGCTTACCTTCGTTAGGTAATGAAGAAAAGCTAATGAGCCATGAAGTGGTAGAATCAACACCGTTAACATTAGAAGAAGCGATTGACTGGAGTCAGTATCCGTCCAAACGAGTAGTAGCTACTGGTTATACGGCTGGATACGAATCGACCGGAAAACGTCCAGGTCATCCACAATATGGAATTACTTTTTCAGGTGTTACAGTAAAGCGTGACTTATATTCGACGATCGCTGCTGATCCACGAGTGTTTCCGATTGGGTCCATTTTGTTTATCCCAGGCTACGGATATGGAGTAGTAGCAGACACAGGGTCAGCGATCAAAGGGAATAAAATTGATCTTTATTATGAAACTGTAGCGGACGTGTTTCAACAGTGGGGTAAAAAGGAAGTTGAAGTATACATCGTGGAACAAGGAAATGGTCGTCTAACAGATGGTGAATTACAAGCATTAAATGAAGCAGAGGCTGTTCAAGTATTTCGTAGACAGTTATCGTTTGCCGAATAATAAAAAGTGTCAAATACCGTTTTGGGGGATTTGACACTTTTTTGGTGCCAAACAAATGGTTTAATGCTCCGAAATGCCCGCTTAATGCTGTTAAACTCGGGTTCAATGGCGCAAAACCAGTTCGTCACTCAAGTGGACCAATTACAATTCCCTTAAAGTTTTCGATAATTTTTTAATACCTTCAATCACTCGCGGTGATGGCCGGCAAAAAAGCGATTCTTCTAATATGTACAAATTATTTTTTTGAACGGCGTTAATTTCGTTTGCCTTTTCGCGCTTTGTAATTGCTTCTAGTTTCATTTTATTTTCCTGGACTCCGACCCAAACCATACAAATGTGATCAGGATTTTTTTGAACCACTTCTTCCCAAGTCGTTTGCACACTCGCTTTCTTGTAATCGGAAAAACAATTTTCGCCGCCGACGATTTCACTAATATTTGTTAACCAATTTGTTTGACCAGGGGTAAAAATTGGCTTTGGCCACCATTCCCAATAAATGCGCCCGCGATTTTTTTCTTGATTTGCTTGTTTTAACGCTTCAATATCCGCTAAAAATTTAGAAGCTACGCGGTTCGCTTCTTCCTCGATGTTCATTTTCTTCCCGACTAAAAGCATGTCTTGATAAATGTCTTCTAATGAATTTGGATTTAAGACGATGTGAGGAATATTTCTTTTTTCTAATTGCTCAATATTCCGTTCCATTCCCGGTACGCTAAGAGAAGCGATGACAAGATCAGGTTTTAATTGTTCGACTTTATCCATATCGATATTAAGATCTGAACCTA
Source organism: Anaerobacillus sp. (assembly GCA_007118195.1). GTDB lineage: Bacteria > Bacillota > Bacilli > Bacillales > Anaerobacillaceae > Anaerobacillus. Next base: position 6,308 of record SKSA01000082.1, read on the forward strand.
AACGTGGTAAGTTTTGAATTTCTTTAGGCCAATCAGAGAAATCATCAACAGCAATAATTTTGTCAGTTAAGCCTAAATAAGCAAGTAGTTCTGTGTTACTCGGACAAATAGAAATTAATCTCATAAAACCCCACTCCTTAAAATAAGTTAGAAAATTGCTTCTTAATATAAGTTCAAATGTGAAAGTCATAGTTTTTTTTAAACTTCTATTTATTATGAAATTCACTCAGTTATATAAAAAACGACATGTGTCAACCATCAAAGATTGTGCCATGTCGTTGTTGTTAAATTAATTATACTTAAAATAGTAGCACGTGTAACACTAAAGTTAATAAAATTCCGGTTAGACCTCCAAAAAATACTTCGATTGGTTGGTGCCCTAAAAGTTCTTTTAATTCTTTTCGTTTTTCTTTTTCTTCTTTCTCGGGCCAGGTTTTTACTTCTTTGACGAGTTTGTTAAAATCATCGACTAATCGATTTATAACCGTCGCTTGCTCACCAGCATGGCGTCGTACACCTGAGGCATCAAACATTACGATGATCCCGAAAATAGCCGCAATTGCAAAAAATGGTGAACCGACTCCTTCTTCAAGAGCGATGGCAGTTGCTAGTGCCGTCACTGCTGCAGAGTGAGAACTTGGCATTCCACCAGTGCTCGTTATTAAAGACCAATCAAGCCTTCTCGTTGCGATGTATTGAAGCGGTACTTTTATAAATTGAGCAAAACCTATGGCCAATAAGGCCGCCCATAAAGGAAAATTTGTTAGTAAATCCATAATTAATATAAGTCCTTTCTCCGTTCGGTCATGTTTGCTATTTCTCAATTGTACATTTTTCACAACTGTGTTGCTACAGAAATTTTTCTAAGATTGAAAAAAGTGTCTTTTTAACAATACCCATTTTCACGAAAAATAAATGTTCTGATTGGAAAAAAATATATCATTTATAAAATAAGTTTATGGCAAACATTATAACAGATTTAAAAAGTGGTTCTTAAGGTAGATCATTGACGACATTCAGTTTTTCTTTATCCTTAAATGGTTTAAGGGTTAGAGACACTCACCTCAACGCGTAGCGTAGGTGGGAAGTTTTAATCAGGATGAGTCGAGACTCCATCTGATTTCTCGATGTTTCAGCTTGCTGAAACGAGTTCGCTTAGTTACTCGAAATAATTAAAGCGACAAGTTATAATGAAATGGAAGTTATTTTAGTATGAGGAGTGAAGCTATTTTGTATAAGGTGAAATCAGGAGAAATTTTATCGAAAAAAATTGGTGCAATCGTTGTCGGTATTTTTGAGGATGATAAAAAACCAGAGGGGATTATTAAAGAAATTGATCAAAAACTGGACGGAGCGATTGTCGAACTTTTAGCAGAAAAGCAAATTTCAGCATCGTTGAAAAAAGTGGGTAAGTTACATACGTTAGGAAAATTAGAGACGAAAGCAATTTATTTTGTCGGCCTTGGGAAGAAATGTGATTTAACGTTCGAAAAAGCTCGTGAAGCATTTGCGGTAATGACGAAAGAGTTGAAAAAAGATCTATGTAGCGAAGTCGCAATTGCGTTTGATTCGTTTTTAAATGTAAGTGAGAGCAGTAACAAATTTGCAAAAGCGTTAGCAGAATCGATTGGACTAGCGAGCTATCGTACTGAAAATTATAAAGAAACAGCAGACACGAAAACTTCATTGGAAAAAGTATTTGTCTATACTTCTGAGAACGAAGAAGCGGTTGAAGAAAACCTTGCCATTGGCTATGCGTATAGTACAGGGACGAACTTAGCCCGGACTCTAGTGAATACTCCGGCAAATTTCATGACGCCGACGGATCTAGCGGCTAAAGCAAAAGAAATTGCGGACCGTTACGGAATGGAGTATTCGGTGCTTGAGCGTGAGGACATGGAGAAATTAGGGATGGGTGCGCTACTAGCTGTAGCTAAAGGCTCTGATCAACCTCCGAAAATGATTGTTTTAAAATATCGTGGAAAAGAAAAGTGGGAAAATGTTTTAAGTTTTGTTGGTAAAGGGTTAACGTTTGATAGTGGTGGAATTTCCATTAAGCCGGCCTTAAACATGCATGAAATGAAAATGGATATGGGGGGAGCGGCTTCTGTATTAGGTGCGATGGAGACGATCGGTGCGTTAAAACCAGATGCCAACGTGATGGCGGTCATTCCTTCAACCGAAAACTTAGTGAACGGTAGCGCTCTTAAACCAGGTGATGTTATAAAAGCAATGAGCGGCAAAACGATTGAAGTACGTAATACAGATGCAGAAGGTCGTTTAATTTTAGCTGATGGTGTTGCTTACGCGAAACAGTTAGGGGCAGATTATATTGTTGATATTGCGACATTAACAGGTGCGGTGATTGTCGCTCTTGCCGGCGTATCTACAGGTGCTGTGACAAATGATGAGGATTTTGTGGAAGATGTGTTAGTTTCAGCAGGTGAAGCAGGAGAATATTTATGGCGTTTACCGAACTTTGAGCCATACAAAGAAATGCTACGTACAAGTGACGTTGCTGACTTAAATAACTCACCAGGCCGTGAAGGTGGCAGTATTACTGCTGGATTATTCATCGGCGAATTCGTAGGTGACACCCCTTGGGTTCACTTAGACATCGCTGGAACCGGTTGGACGAGAAAAGATAGCGTCTTCGGTCCAAAAGGCGGTACTGGAGCAATGGTTCGTACCCTTGCCACATTAGCAAGAAACTTCTAAGTTGTGGAGTGGGCGAGTCCACCCCACAAAGACA
>SKSA01000108.1 GCA_007118195.1 Anaerobacillus sp.
AAATAAATCATTACTAATATACTAACATAATTTTTCGATACGTGACCAAATTTAGCTTCTATTAAATTGCGCATACTCTTGAAAAAAATACAAATACTCTACTTATGGTTAATTAAAGGGTGAATTTTAATGAAAACGAGTAAATTTTTTGGCCGCAGAATAATTAAGACTGGCATAGCTGTTTTTCTCACTGCTACTGTATGCTTAAAACTTGGTTTGCCTGTTATATTCGCTGTCATCACGGCAATTGTTACTACTGAACCTACCGCACGAGACTCTTTAAAAAAAGGAATGATACGACTTCCTGCCGCCGCCATTGGCGCCGGCTTTGCGTTACTATTTGATTTATTCCTTGGTCAGTCCGCGATTACATTTGCGTTAGTCGCCATGTTAACGATCGTCGTATGCCATCATATGAAACTAGATAACGGTACTTTAGTCGCTACATTGACAGCAGTAGCAATGATTCCAGGTTCAAATGAAGGATTAATCAGCGAATTTATTTTTAGACTTTCAGGCACATCTTTAGGAATAATCATTTCAACATTCGTTAACTTCGCTATTTTACCACCTAAATTTGGACCACTTCTCGTCACTAAAGTAAATGAACTCTATATTGACTCTGGGAAATATTTCAAACAAATCATTACCGAACTACAACAACCATCAAATAAAAATGGCATACATATCCGTAAATTAAACCAACAATTAGAAAATGCTTTTATGTTAAGCGAATTTCAACAAGCAGAGTGGCAATATCGAAAGAAAAACGAATTTGATGAAAGGTCATTTTATTTTTTACAAAAGAAATTAACACATTTACAAAAACTGATTTCTCACATTACAAATATCAGCCATATTAACCTTGAGAAAAATGAACTTTCAAATAAAGAAAAAGCAATTATTTTAGAAGCATCAAAAAAAATCATAACGATCAGTATCAACTTACTACATGATAGCGATAACGAGACAGAAACAGTCCAACAACAACTATACGAATTATTCAAAAAAGAAGTTCAAAACAACGGAGGCTTCCAACAAAAGAAAGCCTTATTTTATGACCTTTGGGCAATGTTAGACTGCCTTATCTCTTTACAAAAAGAAACGAAGGAAGAACACTTATTTTCAACTAGTAATAAAAATTACCCAACATATATTTTCGAAAAGCATATTCAATACGAATAACAACGTAAACTATTAAAGTAAGGAGCATAAGAGATCATACTCCTTTACTTCCTGACGTTTTTGTCATTCTTATCAGAACTATTTTTCAATTTGGTAACAGTTTTATTACGAACCTAAAATATAATAATTTCCGTGGTAAACTAAAGTAGGATATCGTACCTAAAAGTTTGAATTACACAAAAGGAAGTGAATAGTATTGTTATGAAGAAAACTATAACTACTTCTTTCGTCCAAATCTTCCTATTATTTTTATTAACCGGCTGTACAAACAATGAAGTGATCGCTAACTATCCTTTTTTACAAAAAGAAGATGAAAATATCACGCTTCTTTTTTCAGATGACCTTTTTATTCATGAAGAAGGTAATTATTATGATGCGTTGTTAGACGTTAAAAGAAGATACCCTGAACTAATACGATCATTTAATATTATCCATTCTTCCGATCGAGATTTAATTCGCTACTATGAAATAATTGAATATCCAACACTACTCGTAATACATAATGAAACGATCACTATTCGTGTTGAAGGACCACTCCAAAAAGCTGAAATATTACAAACACTCGAACAAACTTTAGTAAAATAAATAAAACACGGTGCGTCAAACTTCATTTTAAATAGCATATCATTCTTTACACATAAAGAGGGTGACTTAAAAGGTTGTCAAGCTCAAGTATTTTACGTCTGAGCTAACAAAAACTTTATAAGTCACCCTAATTTTTATTTCACTATATGGATTGGCATATCGATCGCAACTTCTGCTACTTCCATCGTAATTTCTCCTAAAGAAGGATGCGCGTGAATTGTCATCGCTATATCCTCAGCTGTCATACCCGCTTCAATCGCAACACAAGCTTCTGAAATCATATCTGACGCATTTGTGCCGGCAATTTGAACCCCCAACACTAAGCCGTCATCTTTTCTCGTTACCATCTTCATAAATCCATCAGTTTCATTAAGCGATAACGCTCGCCCATTCGCTGCAAATGGGAATTTCGAAACTTTGACATCATAACCAGCTTCTTTCGCCTCTACTTCTGTTAAACCAACAGAGGCAAGCTCAGGACCCGAGAAAACAACTGCTGGTATAGCTAAATAATCAACTTCTGCTGGATGTCCAGAAATAACTTCCGCAGCAACTTTCCCTTCATATGATGCCTTATGAGCAAGAGCCGGGCCATCGACAATATCCCCGATAGCGTATATACCATTTATATTTGTTTTGCATCGTTTGTCAACTTTCACAAGTCCTCGATCAGTCATTTCAATTCCAACTTGTTCAAGACCAAGCTCTTCCGTATTAGCACGACGACCAACCGTAACTAAACAATAATCCGCTTCAAACGTTTGAGTTTCCCCTTTAATTTCAGCAGTAACTTTCACACCTTCAGCCGTTTCCTCTACACCTTGAGCCAATGCATTCGTATGAATAGATGCTCCATTCTTTTTCAACCGTTTAGCGACCAATTGGCTCATTTGTTTTTCAAAGCCAGGTAAAATTTGTTTAGTTCCCTCTAAAACCGTTATTTCAGTACCTAAGTTGGCGTATGCTGCTCCCAGCTCAATTCCAATATATCCGCCACCAATAACAATCATTTTTTTCGGCACTTCTTCTAAAGCAAGTGCTCCCGTAGATGAAATAACACGTTTACTCCACTTGAAAGCCGGTATTTCGATCGGACTAGAACCTGTGGCAATAATACAATTTTCAAACTTGTACGTTTGTGATGAATTATCATCCATGATTCGAACTGTATTTTCATCAACAAAGTACGCTTCACCCTTAACAATATCAACTTTATTACCTTTTAATAGTGCTTCAACGCCACCCGTAAGTTTATTCACTACTGACGCTTTCCATTTTTGTACTTTCGAAAAATCTAAGCTGACATTTTCTACGGTAATACCAATATCTTCTGAGTGTTTTGCATCATGATATTTATGCCCCGCAGCAATAAGAGCTTTTGAAGGTATACAACCTACATTTAAGCAAACTCCTCCTAGATTCCCTTTTTCAACAATTGTTACCTTTTGTCCTAACTGCGCTGCTCGAATGGCAGCAACATACCCACCAGGGCCAGAACCAATGACAAGAGTTTCAACTTCTACTGCAAAATCTCCTACTACCATCTTTTACGCCTCCATAACTAATAATTGCGGATCGTTGAGTAAGCGTTTAATATGATTTAACGCATTTTGTGCTGTTGCACCGTCAATTAAACGGTGGTCAAAACTTAATGATAAAGCTAAAACTGGAGCAACAACAATTTCTCCATCTTTTACGACAGGCTTTTCAGCAATACGACCAATACCTAAAATTGCAACTTCTGGATGGTTGATCACTGGCGTAAACCATTGACCACCCGCAGAACCGATATTCGTAATCGTACAAGAGCCACCTTTCATTTCATCTGTTGCCAATTTACCTTCACGAGCTTTTGTTGCTAATTCATTAATTTCAGCTGAAATTTTAAAGATTGACTTGCGGTCTGCTTCTTTTACAACCGGTACTAATAAGCCCTTTTCTGTATCTGCCGCAATACCGATATTATAGTAGTGCTTATAAACTACTTCCTCATTAACATCATCAATTGAAGCATTTAAAGTTGGGTATTCTCTTAATGCAGACGTTAAAGCTTTAACAACATAAGGTAAATACGTTAATTTAATCCCTTTATCTGAAGCGACTCCTTTAAATTTCTTACGGTGAGCGACAAGGTCTGTAACATCTACCTCATCCATTAACGTCACATGTGGAGCAGTATGCTTTGAATTAACCATCGCATTAGAAATCGCCTTACGTATTCCGCTTATTTTTTCACGAGTTTCTAATTCCCCATGAACAGACTCAAACGGCTTAACTTCTTTCTTAGCTGCCTGCTCTTGCTTTTTGGTAGCCTGTTCTGACGAATCCGCCTCTGCTGTCACTTCTTGTGTCGGTGCTTCAGTACCATAATTATCTATATCAGATTTCAAAATACGACCATTATCACCCGTACCATTTACTTTACGGATATCAATCCCTTTTTCCCGAGCGTATTTACGAACAGATGGCATAGCAATAATTCTTTTTGATTCATCAACTTCAACTTCTGTTTCTTCTTGAGAAGGTTCTTGTTTTGCTTCCTCTTTTTGGGGTGCAGAAGTTTCTTCTTCTTCTTCGTGTCCATGTGCTGATGCTGGAATTTCACCATCATAATCAATCGTTACAAGAACGTCTCCTACAACCGCTACAGTTCCCTCAGTCACTTTTAATTCTAAAATTTTCCCTTCTACTGGAGAAGGAATTTCAACAACCGCTTTATCGTTTTGAACTTCAAGTAAAATATCATCTTCTTTTACTTCATCACCTGGCTTTACAAACCATTTAACGATCTCACCTTCATGAATACCTTCACCGATATCAGGAAGTTTAAATTCAAACGCCACTATTAACGCCTCCCTTTTATTTTTATTTTTAAAAATTGATCACTTTCATTGCGGTCTCTACGATCTCTTTATAACCCGGCAACCAAACATCTTCCGCTGACGCAAACGGGAATACAGTATCCGGAGCCGTAACACGTAAAACTGGTGCTTCAAGACTTAAAATTGCACGATCATTAATTTCTGCAACAACATTAGCTGCAATCCCCGCCTGTTTTTGGGCTTCTTGAACAACAATTGCACGGTTTGTTTTTTCAACAGAAGCAATAATCGCCTCTATGTCTAACGGGCTGATTGTTCGAAGGTCGATCACCTCTGCTTCAATCCCTTCTTTTGCAAGCTCTTCAGCCGCTTTAAGAGAGGAATGAACCATTGCTCCATATGTGATAATGGAAATATCTTTACCTTCACGCTTAACATCTGCTTTCCCTAGCTCAATTGCATACTCTTCTTCTGGAACCTCACCACGGAAAGAACGGTAAAGCTTCATGTGTTCTAAAAATACAACCGGATCATTATCCCGGATTGCAGAGATTAATAAACCTTTTGCATCATATGGAGTTGCAGGAATTACTACTTTTACACCTGGAGTTTGTGCCATTAAACCTTCTAAGCTGTCTGCATGTAATTCAGGAGTTTTTACTCCTCCACCAAATGGCGAACGAATAGTGACTGGTGAATGGTACTTTCCTCCCGAGCGATAACGCATCCTTGCCATTTGCGCAGCAACTGAATCAAAAACCTCAAACACAAAGCCGAAAAACTGAATTTCCATAATTGGTCGAAAACCAGTTAAACCTAAACCAATCGCCAAACCACCAATTCCCGATTCTGCTAGCGGCGTATCAAATACACGTTCTTCACCAAATTCAGCCTGTAGCCCTTCGGTAGCACGGAATACACCGCCATTTTTCCCAACATCTTCACCAAATAAGAGTACAGAATCATCACGTTTCATTTCTACTCTCATGGCATCAGTAATCGCTTGAATCATTGTCATTTGTGCCATAGTTTACTTCGACTCCTTTGCTTTAAACTTATCCATTTGCTCTTTTAAATTGTAAGGAAGCTCCTCGTTCATAAAGCCGATTAAGTCTGTTACTTTTTGCTTTGGTGCTGCATCCGCTTTTTTAATCGCTGCTTTAATATCTTCCTTCGCTTGTTCTACCACTTCATTTTCTTGATCTTCCGTCCATAGATTTTTCTTTTCTAAAAATTTACGGAAGCGAACTAACGGATCTTTCTTTTCCCATTCATCATCTAATTCTCCTGTTCGATAGCGGGTAGGGTCATCTCCAGCCATCGTATGTGGACCGTAACGGTAGGTCAATGTTTCAATCAACGTTGGTCCGTCGCCTCTTACTCCACGTTCACGCGCTTCTTGTGTTGCTGCATAGACTGCCAACACATCCATTCCATCTACTTGAACTCCGTGTATTCCTGCCGCAACCGCTTTTTGTGCAATTGTCTTTGCAGCAGATTGCTTTTCAACAGGTGTAGAAATTGCAAAACGGTTATTTTGAACAACGAAAATAGCTGGGGCATTATAAGCACCTGCAAAGTTCAAACCTTCATAGAAATCCCCTTGCGAAGCACCACCGTCACCAGTGTACGTAATCGCAACTGTGTTTGTATTTTTTCTCTTAAGACCTAATGCAACACCCGCATTTTGGATAATTTGAGCACCAATAATAATTTGTGGCATTAGTACATTTACTCCCTCTGGCATTTGCCCGCCTTGGAAGTGTCCACGGGACCATAAAAACGCTTGCTCTAATGAGACACCATGGAAAACAATTTGTGGAATATCACGGTAACCAGGTAAAATCCAATCTTCCTTTTCTAAAGCGAAATGTGTACCTAGCATTGAAGCTTCTTGACCAGCAACAGGGGCATAAAATCCTAATCTCCCTTGACGGTTTAAAGAAATTGCTCGTTGATCCCAAATCCTTGTATATATCATACGTTTCATCAATTCTTGTAATTGCTCGTCGTTAAGGTTTGGCATTGCTGCCTCATTTACAATTTCTCCTTCTTCATTTAAAATCTGAAAGGTTTCAAACTGATTTTCAACTTGCTCTAATGTTTTACTTTTCATTGTATTGTTCACCTATCCTTTCTTAATCAAAGAAAATATCATCCCTCGCTTATTAACTCTAGTTTAGGTTGCCCATAAATTTATTCATTACAACTTTAAGTTAATTAAAAATAAATGATTACTACGGTAATTTAACAAAGTGTTCTGTATTAGTTATAAAATAAAAACATTGGTACAACTTAACTATTTGAGACTTAGTTTACACGATAACTATTTTAATTGTCAACGAATAAACACTGTACAATCAAGGTTTTTGTACATTTACCTATTTATAAACCCTTTAACAACCATCGAAACTGTTATACTCAAAAGTCACCTTCTGTTTCATCACCTCTCTAAAACCCCAAGATAACAACATTTATACAGTGTTAATACACATTACCCCTGTTATATTTTTCTTAAAACTGAAAAAAATGATAAAAACTTCTCAAAAAAAAGCATTGGGACAAATATTCGTCCCAATGCTCACTTAACAAATTTCCTATTCGTATTAGTAGTAAACAAAATTAATTATAAACAACGTTAAGGTCTCCAAGTTTATAAAAATCTCGTTTAAGGTCATTATAACTAAGTGTATATTCATTAAATTTATCTTTCAGATCATTTACCTTACTGTAAGAATCGTTTACCTTATCATGCTGCGCTTCAAGCTCTTCTATCGTCAGATCCTCTTTTAGAACCAATGTATAAAGCTCTAAATCTAAATCGATCGCTGCCTTGTACTCGGTGTATAGTTTATTATATGTTTGAAACCTGTTTTCCATTGTAGCAATTAAATCATTGGCAACCTGTAACAAATCTTTGTTTTCAAGCGTCTCAACGATCGGTTTGATATGTAGAAATTCATCGTAAGCCTCTTGAATACTTTCTCTTTCCTTTTCAATCATGCCTTTCCTTGAGAAAGCCAAATCTTCAGCTTTCGTAACTAACTTACTTATTTCATCTAAATCAGAAAGTTTTAAAATTTCATCATATAGATCATATTCTTCATTTTCAGCTTGCGATAGTGGTACTTGTTGCGCTTCAAAAACAGCTTCTAAGCTAACAGCCTTTTCTAAATGATTATAAATGTCCTCTGCAGGATTAACCTTTGCACAAGCAGAAACTGTAAGTAATAAAACAGCAATCATTAAAAAGAAAATACTTTTTCGTTTGAACACGGTAACTCCCCCTTTACATACAACGATTTTAAATATCATTAAAACACTATCCTATAAATAAACTTTTGACAACACTAAAATTAAATTTAACTAATATATATTACTTTATCATATTTTTAGTACAAGTTATTAAAATTTAAACGGTTGGGTTATTTTTTCTTTTAACAAACCGACGGAAATTTTAATCTCGTTGTTTCTTTCTTTTTTTTTTTCAATAGTATAGTATTACTATATATTAAAGCAATTTTACGTACATAATCAATGGTCAGGAGATGAAAAAATGATTACAATGAAAGACATCATAAAAGAAGAACACCCAACATTAAGGAAGGTAGCCGAAGAAGTAAAACTTCCTGCATCTAAAGAAGATATTGAAACACTTGAACAAATGATGGAATTTCTCCATAATAGTCAAAATCCAGAAATGTCGGCAAAATACAATTTAAGACCCGGAGTAGGTTTAGCTGCACCACAAATTAACGTGAGCAAACGAATGATTGCTGTACTTGTTACCGATCAAAATGATAATTTATACGAGCACGCTTTATTTAACCCGAAAATTGTAAGCCACTCTATAGAGATGACACAATTGGAAAATGGCGAAGGTTGTTTGTCGGTTGACAGAGATGTTCCTGGGGCCGTTCCAAGACACGCCCGAATAACCGTTCAAGGAACAACTATTGAAGGTGAAAATATTTCTATACGTTTACGTGGCCTTCCGGCAATTGTCTTTCAGCATGAAATTGATCATTTGAACGGTATAATGTTTTACGATCGAATCGAGGAAAGCAACGATCCTCATAAAAAAACCATTCCAAATGCTTATAAATAAAGAAAAGAGACAGTCTGAGCTGTCTCTTTTCTTTATGCCGTCTTATTTTTCCATTCATTACTTTAAATTTATTACGCATACTAACTCCAAAGAAAAACCCTAGCTCGAAAAGGAGGTTGTTGTATGCTTAAAAAATGGCGTGAAAAATTACTTAAACGGTGCCGTGATCTACTTCCTAAAAATCGTCTCTTAGAAACATAGGCGAACTCGTTTCAGCAAGCTGAAACATCGAGAAATCAGATGGAGTCTCGACTCCACCTGATTAAAAGTTCCCACCTACGCTACGCGTTGAGGTGGGGGTCTATAACCCTTAAACCAT
>SKSA01000374.1 GCA_007118195.1 Anaerobacillus sp.
ACCAAAAAAGACGTCTAATATAACATTACAATAAAATAGTAAAATAATTCTAATGTAAAAATAAACAAAAAATGTATGTCAAATGTTATCATGAAGAGAAGTATGATAATTTTGACTACTAACAAACAAGAGGAGGAATTCTTTTGCGGTATAATCAAACGATCCCGGTGCACCACCCGTTAATTAATAAAGTAGTAGAGAATGTTGAAAAGGTTGTCGTAGGTAAGCAAAAAGAGGTGACATTAAGTTTAATTGCAATGCTTAGCGGTGGTCATGTTCTTTTAGAGGATGTTCCTGGTGTAGGGAAAACTGTAATGGTACGAGCTATCGCGAAATCGATCGGTGCAAATTTTAAGCGAATTCAGTTTACTCCTGACTTATTGCCGTCAGATGTGACTGGTGTTTCTATTTATGATCAAAAAGCACTCGAGTTTAAGTTTCGCCCAGGGCCGATCATGGCTAATGTTGTATTAGCAGATGAAATTAATCGAACGTCACCGAAAACTCAAGCAGCTCTTTTAGAGGCTCTTGAAGAGGCGAGTGTGACGATCGATGGAGAAACTCGTTATTTAGAAAAACCATTTTTTGTGATGGCCACTCAAAATCCAATTGAATATGGAGGGACATATCCACTTCCTGAAGCGCAGTTAGACCGTTTTCTATTTAAGTTTAAAATCGGATACCCGAGTCATGAGGATGAGATGGAAGTGCTGAACCGCGTTGAAAAAAAACACCCTATTGAGAGTTTAGAGTCTGTTCTACCTTTAGAAGAGCTATTAGAAATGCAAAAGGAAGTCACGGATGTATATGTTGATGCATCTGTAAAATCTTATATTATCTCAATTGTTAATGAAACGAGAGCGCATAATTCGGTTTATTTAGGAGCAAGTCCGAGGGGATCAATTGCCCTTATGAAGACAGCTCAAGCGTTTGCGTTTGTTCAAGGTCGAGAATATGTCATTCCTGATGATATTAAATTTTTAGCACCGTATGTATTAGGGCACAGAATTATTTTAAATTCAGATTCAAAGTTTGCGAATGTATCAACTAGAACAGTAGTCACTGAGATTATTCAACGAGTGAAGATTCCTATTAGGAAAGAAGCTGTTCGCTAATGAAAAAAATTCATCTGCTTTTGAAGGTGGTGCTACTTCTTGTAATTGCAATTTTAACTTTTGTTTATGCGATGTTTCAAGGAGGGTTTGTTAGTTGGTTTCTTTTCTACTCGACCGCACTTGTCGTATTAACGACGCTTATTTATGCGATAATACCGATCGGTAATCTTGAAGTGGTGAGAAAGGTAAATGCTGATAGGTTAGTTTGCGGGGAAGATTTAAGGGTTACGATTACGATTGGCCGAAAATTCCCATTCCCGTTTCTTTATTTTATCGTTGAAGATGTGATCCCGGAAGAATGGAGACTAAAAAACAGTCAAATAAACAGCAAAGGGATTATTTATCCGTCTCTTGAGAAACGTTTAGAGCATTATTATTCAATTAGACAACCTAAAAGAGGCGAGTATCAATTTTCGAAAGTGAAGCTTCGTACGAGTGATTTATTCGGACTATTTATGAAAGAAAAAGAAGTTACTGTTAAAAATGAGGTAGTGGTGTACCCGAACTATCAACAGATAAGTAATTTAAATATGTATAATGAGAACGAAGCTGAAGCGTACATTACGTCTCAGCGAGTGATTGAGGATGTTACATCTGTTGCAGGTTCAAGAGAGTATGTACCAGGTGATCGATTAACGAGTATTGATTGGAAAGTAACTGCGAGAATTAATAAACTAATGACAAAAGAGTTTGAAGAATACCTTGGCCAGCGGTTTCTTATTACTCTCGATTGTTCGATAAAAACGAAAGATGATGCGCTTACTTTTGAAAAAGCAGTTGAACTAGCCACTTCTTTTACTGTTTATAGTTATAAAAAACAGTTTCATCTAGGGCTTCTAACAATCGGCAAAGGTGTTAGTCGATATCCCATTCATTACGGTGAGACTCATCAAGGAAGTATGTTAGAACATTTAGCAAAATTAAATTTCCATTTAGGAAATGCTTTTGACTTTGTTTTTGTCAATGAGCTTAATAAAATTACTGCCGATACAATATTAGTCATTATTTCTACTAGAATAACAGATGCTATGGTAGAAAATTTAAGAAGGCTAAACAAAAAAGGAAATAAAACAGCATTTTGTTTTATTTCGGACACTGGACAACCAACGTCGGATGAGCAAAGAAAATTAGCCTTAGTTAACAAACTAAATATCCCGTATTACGTGCTAGGAAAAAATAGTTTCGAAAGCGACCTTCAAGGAGGTGGAGCCTTTGCTGAAGAATCGTAATACATTCTCTCCTTCAATGATTTTTATCTACTTTTTATCATTTATGATCCTTTGGGAATGGCTGAGACCGTTACCTATTATCACTGATACCGGAAATTTATATGTTTTTGTATGGTTTACTGTCTTTTGCTTTATTGTGATGTATTTACGTATAGAAAGTTATATTACGATTCCGTTATACTTCATTGTGATAATGTATGGGGTCCACCACGTATTTTTTGAAGGCTCTTTTATTAAGGAAGGTATCTCTACGTTAGTATGGTTTGGTGAAGACTTTGCTAGAAATATAAAGTACCTACTTAATAACCAGGTAGAATTACTAACCTACGAATTTCGAAGCTTTTTACTTTTTTTAGTGCTTGCGATCACAAGTTATTTAGTACACTTTTGGATTTTTCACGTAAAAAAAATATTTTGGTTTTTACTGATCACGGTTATTTACGTTACTGTTATTGATACGTTTACAATTTATGATGCAAGTAGTGCGATTGTTAGGCTTGTAGTCGCGGGTTTCTTTTTAATGACCCTCCTATTTAAAATGAGGTTAGAAGAAAAGGAACAAGTGTCGTCTGTTGAATATCGAGGAAAAGCCTGGACGAATATATTAACTGTAATTATAGCTGTCGTAGCTGTAATCGCCTTTTTCTCACCAAAATACGAGCCGTACTGGCCGGATCCGCTTCCGATGATGAAAGGTGTTGCGACTGGAGAAGGATTGGACGGTTCTACAGTGCAAACGGTTGGTTACGGGCAAAATGATGAGAGATTAGGTGGCGGTTTTGTCCAAGATGATGCTGTCGTGTTTACAGCAGTTACGAAGAAAAGGCATTATTGGCGTGGTGAATCGAAAGAAATTTACACAGGTCACGGCTGGGTTTCAGTAGAACCTGAGCTAAATAAAACGTTTCGTTATAGTGATACTTACGATGAGAAAGTATCTGTACAATTATACGATCGAAATGTTCCTAAAGATAAGTTAGAAGCGACAATAACAATGGTTAATAATCACCGCTTTTGGCATTTCTTTTATCCAGGGGAATTAATTGAAATAAATGAGGAGCAGATTCGATTTGACGCTGATAGTAAAGGAAAACCTTTTCAATTTTTAATTGATTATGTAACTGGCAAAGTAGGAACGACGAATGCTGAAAATGAAAGTGCTATGTTTTTAGAAGAATACACGTTGTCATATTACCAGCCTAAGTTTGTAATTAATGATTTACTCGATAGCTCTGAAAATGACCCTGAGCATATTAAGGATATGTATCTTCAATTGCCTATTTTGCCGGAGCGGGTCGGACAATTAGCGAAAGAAATTACGGATGAGTACGATAATCGTTACGATAAAGTAAAAGCAATTGAAGGATATTTTTCAAAAAATGGTTTTCAGTATGAGACAGAGGATGTTGCGGTACCAGAAGAAGGTCAAGATTATGTAGATCAATTTTTATTTGAGACTCGCCAAGGTTATTGTGATAATTATTCTACTTCGATGATCGTTATGCTCAGAACACTGGATATTCCAGCGCGTTGGGTTAAAGGGTTTACTCAAGGTGAATTAGTAGATTATATATCAGACGAATATAGAGAGTACGAAATTTCTAATAGTAATGCTCATTCGTGGGTAGAAGTTTATTTTCCTGAAGTTGGTTGGGTTCCTTTCGAGCCGACTCAAGGCTTTCGTCACACGTATGATTTTGTCGAGGGAGAAGAGGAAACGGACGATTCGATCCGTGACGATGATGTAGAACGTGAAGACGAAGCGCCAATCGAAAGAGAAAATGATCCGGAAAATCCATTTTTGCCTCTAGAAGATAATCTGTACAGATATGACGAAGTTGGCGGCGTTGTAGGAGGGCAAGGTAGTAACGCACGATCGTTCAACTTCCCTTTTAAAATAGTCTCGATGATCGTAGCTGTTTCTCTTATTAGCTTTATGGTTCATCAGCAACGCCAAAAAATAATTTCATTATTATTCTTATATGTATTTAAATTAAAGTCTAGTAAAGAAAACATCTATATGAAGGCTTATGAACGACTGTTATGGCTGTTGGCTTTGAATGGTTACAACCGATTAGACGGAGAAACGTTACGAGAATACGCTCGTCGTATTGATCAGCAATTAAGTTCCACCGAAATGCAACAGTTAACTTTATACTATGAAAAGCTTTATTACGGAAAAGGGAAAGAAGAGCACTTATGGGAGAAACATAGGGGTGCATGGGAAGTTTTAGTAAAGAAGATGAGTTCTTGACCGATTTTAAATCCACTGTTACAATAATTCCGTAATAAATGTCGAACGTTGTAGTGCATGTTCAGATATTACCTTCGTATATCCTTAGGAATAAGGCCTAAGAGTCTCTACCGGGTCGCCGTAAATGACCTGACTATGAAGGCAGGAGCTTTTTATAGAATAAAAAACGAAAACTTTTGCTATTTGTAGTAAAGGGATGTTTTTTAAATAACTAGGATTCTGCCTTTCATTTGGAAACTTATAGGGTATTACCTTCAATTTAAGTATGCAGATCGTTATTACAAGTAATAAGCTTGTTGTAACTGTGTCATACTTTAATATAAAGGGATGTCTTTGTTTTTAAGAGTTTCCAATGTTGGAGATGAGACATTATGCTGAGGATATACGGCATAGAGAAGCTCATCCAAAGGGCGAATCCTAGTTTTTTATACTTTATGGGAGTTTAATTCGTTAAAGGGTTAAAGTTTTTGTTATAGGCGCTTGCGCTTTTTGAAAAATAAGATAAAAGGGTGGAATTAGTAAAGATGGAAAACATTAATGAAAAAATCGTCGTATTGGATTTTGGTGGACAGTATAATCAATTGATTGCGAGGCGCATTCGTGACCTAGGTGTGTTTAGTGAATTACATCCACATACGATTACTGCTGCTGAAATAAAAGAAATGAATCCGAAAGGAATCATTTTTTCTGGTGGTCCAAATAGCGCATATGTTGAAGGTGCCCCTCAATGTGATGAGGCAATTTTTGACCTTGATATTCCGATTTTGGGAATATGCTATGGCATGCAATTAATGAGTCATCATTTTGGTGGCAAAGTAGAAGCGGCTAATCACCGTGAGTATGGAAAAGCTGTAATCACTGTTGAAAATCCAACGAAGCTTTATGATGAATTACCGAAACAACAATCTGTTTGGATGAGCCATGGTGACCTTGTTGTAACACCACCAGCAGGATTTGTTGTTGATGCAACAAACCCGTCATGTCCTGTTGCGGCGATGAGCGATGTTTCTCGCAAGTTATATGGAGTTCAATTCCACCCGGAAGTACGTCATTCAGAGTACGGAATTCAACTTTTAGAAAACTTTGTTTATAAAGTGTGTGAATGTGAAGGAAATTGGTCGATGGAAAATTTCATCGACATTGAAATGGCGAAAATTAAAGAACTTGTAGGCGATCGTCAAGTTTTATGTGCGTTAAGTGGTGGGGTAGATTCATCGGTTGTCGCGGTGTTAATTCATAAAGCGATCGGTGACCAACTAACGTGTATGTTTATTGATCACGGTTTACTTCGTAAAGATGAAGCGGAAAGTGTTATGCAAACATTTTCTGAAGGTTTCAATATGAACGTCATTAAAATTGATGCTCAAGATCGTTTCTTAAGTAAATTAAAAGGGGTGTCAGACCCTGAACAAAAACGAAAAATTATCGGAAATGAATTTATTTATGTGTTTGAAGAAGAGACTTCGCAACTTGAAGGAATGGACTTTTTAGCTCAAGGAACGTTATATACAGATATTGTTGAAAGTGGTACGGCGACGGCACAAACGATTAAGTCTCACCATAACGTTGGTGGTTTACCAGAAGACATGAAGTTTAAATTAATCGAGCCTTTAAATACGTTATTTAAAGATGAAGTACGTAAAGTAGGTTCTGAGTTGGGTCTTCCTGATGAAGTTGTATGGCGTCAACCTTTCCCGGGGCCAGGACTTGGAATTCGTGTTTTAGGCGAAATTACAGAAGAAAAATTAGAAATTGTTCGTGAATCTGATGCTATTTTACGTGACGAAATTAAAAAAGCAGGTCTTGACCGTGAAATTTGGCAATACTTCACAGCGCTTCCTGACATGCGCAGTGTCGGTGTGATGGGAGATGCAAGAACGTATGACTATACTGTTGGGATTCGTGCGGTTACGTCAATTGACGGAATGACATCAGATTGGGCGAGAATTCCATATGATGTATTAGAAAAAATCTCTGTTCGAATTGTTAATGAAGTAAAAAATGTAAATAGAGTTGTTTATGATATTACTTCTAAGCCACCAGCAACGATTGAGTGGGAGTAAAACGTTTAACCGCGAATCGAGTGAAGAGTTTTACCTTTAGAAAAAACATACCTAGTCTGTAATAGATGCCGAGGTTTAACTCTAATGTAACAAAAGACGAACATTTTTGTGTAAAATCAAAAAAATGTTCGTTTTTTCTATTGACTATGTCGGATTTTGTTGATAAACTAACGTTGTTGATGAAAAAGTCCTATGTGGACGTGATCGACGCAAGTGTGATTTGCCGATTAAATTAAATTTATATTTTCGTATATACTCAGGAATATGGCCTGGGCGTTTCTACCGAGCTACCGTAAATAGCTTGACTACGAAGGAAGTGCGTTGTTATTAAGGGTGGAATCCGCTGCTTAGTAACGATGTGAATTTTCTTGTTGTCAAAGCTCTAGGTAGATTATTTAATCTCCTAGAGCTTCTTTTGTTCTATTGGAAGAATAAAAGAGTTTGTTGTTAGCGTGTAACGTTAGCAGCTCACAAAGTTGTACTTTAAGAAAGTACAGCTAAAAACTAAAAGTAAAACTTTTGAGGAGGAACAGTTTATAATGGATCGTTATTTTGGTTTTAAAGAGCACGGTACTTCATATCGTCAAGAAATGTTAGCAGGTACAACTACTTTCTTAGCAATGGCCTATATTCTATTTGTTAACCCGTCAATTTTAAGTGCAACAGGAATGGATCCTGGTGCGATATTTACAGCGACAGCTTTAGCTGCTGCAATTGGTACATTAATTATGGGGGTTGTAGCAAAATATCCAATTGCTCTTGCTCCTGGTATGGGTCTTAACGCATTCTTTGCATACGGTGTTGTTTTAGGTATGGGAATTCCTTGGGAAACTGCACTTTTCGGTGTATTCATGTCTGGTATTATATTTATTATTATTACGATTACTAAAATTCGTGAAACAATCATTAATGCTATTCCGGCAGAATTAAAATACGCAGCTGCGGCTGGTATCGGATTATTTATTGCTTTTATCGGCTTGAAAAATGCGGGAATTGTTGTTGGTTATGAGCCTACAATTGTCACTTTAGGTCATCTTACAACAGGTGCTCCACTTTTAGCTGTATTCGGTTTAGTTGTAACAGCGATCTTTATGGTTCGTGGTTACAAAGGTGGAATTTTTTACGGGATGATCATTACGGCTATTGTTGGTGTGATCACTGGTGTTGCTCCTATGCCTAATGGAATTGTTGGTAGTATTCCAAGTTTAGAGCCGACATTTATGGCTGCTTTTTCGATTGATTTTTCCGAGATTTTCACTGTTAGTTTGTTAGTAGTTATTTTAACTTTCTTATTTGTCGATTTCTTTGACACTGCAGGAACTTTATACGCAGTTGCTAATCAAGCTGGATTTGTAAAAGATAATAAATTACCTCGTGCAGATAAAGCTTTATTAGCAGACTCTTCAGCGACTTCGATAGGTGCTTTATTAGGAACGTCAACGACAACTGCTTATATTGAATCTTCATCAGGGGTTGCAGCGGGTGGCCGAACAGGATTTACATCGGTAACAACAGCGTTCTTATTTTTAATCGCGTTATTTTTCTCACCGCTATTAGTTATTTTCGATACAACACCAGCAATTACTGCTCCGGCGTTAATCATCGTTGGTGTACTTATGGCGTCATCATTAGGACAAATTGATTGGAAGAAGTTAGAGATCGCTATTCCTGCATTTTTAACTGCACTTACTATGCCGTTAACTTTCAGTATTGCTGATGGTATTGCGATGGGCTTTATCTTCTACCCAATTACGATGGTTGCAACAGGTAAAGGGAAAGAAGTTCATCCGATTATGTACGGATTGTTCTTCATCTTCTTAGCTTACTTTATTTGGTTATAAAAGATTGAATAGTGGACAGAGTATTTCTGTTGACTTTCGTTGGAAGGGTTGGTCACTTAACGTGGTCGATCCTTTTTTTATGAATTTGCTAAAAATATTACAGAACTTCCCGAATGTGAAAGCTCATCTCCTTCAGGCGTGGGAGTATCAGCATATATTTAATTCTCATTAACTATTTAATGAATTTCATCATTCAATATTATCGCCATTAAGTATCTATATGTAGTTGCGTTAAATCGCTCGCAACTACATATAGATTGATATGGCTCGATTTAGGTAATTATTAAATTCACTCTATTGCTTTATAATTAAGAAATTGATATAGTGAATCTCGTTGACAATGAAATGACGTTAATCCTTAAATGTTTTAAGGGTTATAGACCCCCACCTCAACGCGTAGCGTAGGTGGGAACTTTTAATCAGGTGGAGTCGAGACTCCATCTGATTTCTCGATGTTTCAGCTTGCTGAAA
>SKSA01000085.1 GCA_007118195.1 Anaerobacillus sp.
CAAAATTAAACTTTGCATCTAATGCCATAACACGCCCGTCACCAGTTGTAACAAGAGGGTTAATTTCAGCAATTGAGCAATCTTTGTCAACAAAAACAGTATAAAGTCCCATCATGAACTTTACAGCTTGTCCAACTAGTTCTTTAGGAATGTTTATATTAAAAGCTAACCTTCTCGCTTGGAACCCTTGTAAGCCTACAACCGGATCCACAACTTCTTTAAAAATCTTTTCAGGCGTTTTTTCTGCTACTTCTTCAATTTCTGTACCGCCTTCTTCAGAAGCCATCATCACAATTCTTGAAGTGGCTCGATCTAAAACTAGACCTATGTAATATTCTTTTTTAATATCACAACCTTCTTCAATAAGTAAGCGCTTAACTTCTTTACCTTCAGGGCCTGTTTGGTGTGTCACTAACGTTTTCCCTAAAATTTCGCTAGCATATGTACGGACCTCTTCAAGATTTTTTGCTACTTTAACCCCACCTGCTTTCCCTCTTCCACCTGCATGGATTTGGGCTTTTACTACATTTACACTTGAACCTAGTTCTTTCGCTGCCTCAACAGCCTCATCAACTGTAAATGCAACTTTCCCGTTCGGTACGCTCACACCGTACTTTCTCAGGATCTCTTTACCTTGATACTCGTGGATATTCATCGTCCATCCTCCTATCAATTGCATTTCTTAGTAAATTACTTTTACCCTATTGACCAACCGCTCAGTTTGTGAACTTTTGGTAATAAAGCAGTTGAATAATCTAAAAATTCTTGAAAGTCTGTTTTTAAATTACTCACAACTACTAATATACGACGTATATATTTAAAAATCCTCTTTTTTTTTAAAAAAAGTTACGATTATTTTCAAAAATAAGTATTGAAATTTAAATTCATATAAAAAAGCAGGGATTCTCCTGCTTTTTTTGAAAAGATCATTACATTGGAATTGTCGTGAGTTTTTACAGGTACATTATTCATTCTTTGGCGTATCTCTTTTTATATTCCCATAACTGACATTAATCGTAGGGTGCATAAACATATGATATGGATGCTCTTTTTTAGAACTTATTTCTTCACAATTTCCATCATTAAAAAAATCTAACTGTTCTAATGGAGAGTTTTCTTCCTCTGCCCAATGATCACCATACATAATCGCAGGGTCTGTATCAACACTCCAATTATCGAGAGGAGTCTTTGGATTCGGATCGAAGTTTCTTTTCTTTTTCATCACGATCACCACCCTTTTTAAGATTTTTTTCTTTCCGATGAATGTGCTCAACTCCCTATCAACCGTAGGGCGATGGACACCAAATTCTTCAGCTATTTCTTCACGAGAAAAATGATGTTGTAAATAATGCTGTAAATGATTCATCTCCATAAAAAAACACCTCTTTTCGTAGGATTGCTGACCTTAGGAAAGTAATATTTCTTGCCATAGATGTTGCTTAACAATCATTTATTACTTATAGGTTTACCCAAAAGGACTATTTTTACGATAAAAGTTGTTTTTATATAAAATGAATTTCATAACCACAATAAATAAGCCACATCTTACACAACCAGTTGAGAATTTTCTAACAGGATGTTGTAAAATATGGCATAGCAGAACCATCTAAAATTCATTTTACTGTTATAGATTAAAGTTATATCTATCATTAGCTAATCTATTTCAAGAAGGTATATTTTTATCAATGCGATATATAAACGCAAATATTTCAGCAATCACTTCGTATAATTCCTCAGGAATTGTTTCGTTAATTTCAAGTTGACTTAATAGTTGAACGAGGCTAGGGTCTTCTTGTATTGGTATATTGTGCTTTATGGCTTCTTTTAAGAGTTCATCAGCTACAAAACCTTTCCCTTTAGCTATTACTTTAGGAGCTGTATCCTCGTCATTGTTATACGTTAGAGCAACAGCTTGTTTTCTTTCCTTTTCTTCCTTCATATTCTAATATCCACCCCTTGATAAGATCTATTTGATTGATAAAACTCATTGGAATGGCGAGATACATTTCGATTTAGGCTATTTGCAGTTCGAACTGTCGGCTGACCCCATTTAACAGAAGAAAGCTGATAATTAAGATTAAATAACGCATCCTTTAAAATAGGTTGTAAAGCAGTTATTAGCTTCACTGGTTTTTCATGCTGATTAATAACATTTAACGATACAATCCGATTTTGAATTTGTACATCAACAATGGTTTCCTTTAAATAATTAAGGTTAATATAAAATAAAATTCTACAATGGTTCGGATCTAGTTTTCCATCCTCATTTTTTTTGGCTTCCCACTGAATCGTTAAATCTGTCGTTGTTCCTAATAACTTCAAAGGTACCATTACTGCATAATTAGTAATCGGACTTTCTTGATTACTTAATAGTAATTGCTGACCAGTAATACGATGTAAAATCGACTCGATTTTTTGAAGAAGAGGACTAGGTAAATCAAGCTTACGAGTTTCAATCAGTAGCGATTTTAATTGTAAACCTAGTTTCTCACTACTACTATTTTGTTGTTCAAAAAATTGTGATACATCTCGTTCATATTGATAGCCAACTAATCTTATCATTGAAGTTAATTGCTTAGTTAATGTTGAGTTGTCTTGACTATGTGCAAAATCGAAGTCTTTTGAAAAAAGAGCTAACAACTGTTGCAGTTTCTGTCCGCTTTTTTCTCCTGTACCAAAAACCACTTTGTTAAATAAACGGGTAATATCGTCTTTGTTTATCATTGAAATAATCTCTTCTTTTGACACAGTAGGCCAAATATTTTTAAGCTGTTCTTCACTAGCTAACGTTAACATATCTTTGATATGGGCTAAAAGCTGTTGCGGTGATGTATTGTTCGGAATAACCCGTAATTTTATTAGTTCGTTTTGTGATTGCCTATGTTTAGTCGAGTGATCAGTTTCTGATAAAAAAGATTTTAACATCTCTACGACATGGGGCTGGTCTACTTTTATATTGGCTTCTGACCTCATTCTACTAATCATTTCATCTAGTTGCTGTAAAGCCGGTTGTTTTACTTTCGTTCGTTGCAACAATTCGAAAAGTTCGTCGAGTTGAAGTGATAAACCTTGTCCATCAATAACACTTTGCATTGCCAAAAAGGTGTTTGTAGTAATCGGTAAATTTCTTTCGATAAGAACTTGTAATGTCGACAGCCCACGTTCATTTACCATCCCTACTTCTTTCAACGTTTGTGCTCCATTTTTAACATGTTCTCTATAGAAAGGAACCTCTTCTTTTGCTAAGTGATTTACAAGCATTTCATTGATTCTCGTATTATTCAAGCCTAACTGTCGTAAAGCTTGATCGCTATCCCCACTACTGCTATTACGAAGCTCTCCATTTGCTTCAAGAACTTTTAGAACTGGTATCCCTTCCCCAGGCTGTACTTGAAACCAATAGCGGTTACCAGCAGTTAGGGCTGCTTCTAGCTTAGCTGTAAGCGTTAGTCCTCCTAATTGAAGAGACGCTAGTTGTCCTGGGTACAATTTTGTAATCTTTCCGTTAAATACTTGACCCGGCGTTAAAGAAACCGCTTTTTGATGAATCGGGTCTAAGCCTCTCAATAACGACTGAACGATATTCGTTTGAAACAAACCATTCACCACCTAACATTGCTAATAGAAAAGTGCTCAGATCAAAATAATGTGTTCGTAAAACATCGTTCACGAATTGGCGCAAATGATTTTCGATGTTCATCACAAATTCCATATTGATCAATAGCAGCTAAATGTTCTTCGGTGCCATATCCCATATGTTTATCAAAACCGTAATGTGGAAATTGTTCTGCTAACCGCTCCATATATCGGTCTCGCGTTACCTTTGCAACGATTGAACTTGCAGCAATCGAAATACTTTTACTATCACCTTTAATGATAGAAGTTTGCGCAATAGAAGTTGGAAGTTGCATCGCATCTATTAACAAATGATCAGGTACAACAGAAAGTTCGGATATAGCCCTTTGCATTGCAACTTTAGTAGATTCATAAATGTTCACTTGATCTATTTCATTAGCACTTACAACCCCAATACCGAAACTGACAGCTTCACTTGTAATTTTTTGAAAAAAAAGTTCCCTATTTTTCTTTGTTATTTTTTTTGAATCATTTAACCCTAATAACTTAAATTTTTCTGGTAATATAACAGCAGCGGCTACTACAGGACCTGCTAAAGGTCCTCTTCCAACCTCATCAATCCCAGCTATTAAAGAGACTTTATCCATACGTAATTGTTGTTCATACTGTAACATCTCTTGAAACTCATTTTCCAATAACTGTTGTTTTTCTCGTTTCTTCTCCCATTTAGTAAATGCCTTTTTCACACCTTTTCTTTTATCAGCTTTTATTTCTTCTAACGTCGTTTCACAAATCGTCCAATTTTCTTCTAGAAATTGTTCCACTTCTTTAATTGATAGTTTCACTTGGTACGCTCTCCCATGACTGAATATTTATTTTTAATATACTATAATATCGACAAAATTTCAGTTATTGTTTAATTCGAAAAAAAGTCCGACATAATTTTTTTCATACAAAAACCTCATGGCGGCATGCCTGCCGCCACCACCTAATATGTAAAAGAACGAGCAATTTCCTTCTCTTCGCTGTAAACTTCTAGCGAATTTTAGAGGCTCGTTCAGGAAATCACTCGTTCTTTTTTCATACAAAACCTTCATGACGATATTCCGTCACCATCTGCCATGTAAAAATGACGGTCGAATTTTAAGCAACCGTCTATATATTTACACAAGAAAAAAGGCTAACCAAAAATAAAGTGTTGATCCTCAGAAACTAGACTATGTAGCATACATATACTACTAAAAATAATCTTAAACGAGGCGAGAGACACTTATCGACTAGCCTTAAAAATTATATTTAATTTAAGTAATTGAAGTCAACTACGGTTTTTCTAATGTAATCTTCCCAATTTTACAAGAACGAAATTCGCGAAGAATTAATTCGGCAGCTTTATCATAATCAATATAACCACCACTCATTAGTAAGCCACGATTTTTGCCGATGGCATCGAAAACCTCTACGATATCTTCATTCAATTCTGTTAACTTAAATCGTTCCATTAATTGCTTCGGATAATGCTCTTTTAAATATTTAAGTAAGAAGACGGCAACATCTTGAAAATCTAAAATTTCATCTTTTATTGCCCCTGTAGCCGCTAAACGATACCCTACTACTTGGTCTTCAAATTTAGGCCAAAGAATTCCTGGGGTATCTAAAAGTTCTAATTCTTTTCCAACCTTAATCCATTGCTGTTGTTTCGTTATTCCAGGTCGATCTCCAGTTTTTGCAATTTTCTTCTTCGCTAAGCGATTTATTAATGTTGATTTCCCTACATTAGGAATGCCTAAAATTAAAGCACGAATTGCCCTCGGCTTCATACCTTTTGCTTTTAATTTTTCTAAAAGATCTACCGAAAGCTCTTTAGCAGTAGCGGAAATCTTTTCAGTTCCTTTCCCAGTTTGCGAGTCAATTGCTATTACTTTAAAGCCCTTTTGTTGAAAATAATGACTCCATTTTTCTGTGACAACCGGATCGGCAAGATCTGCTTTATTAAGAAGAATCAGTCTCGGTTTATGACTGACTAGTTCATCAATCATAGGATTTCTAGATGAAAGTGGTACTCTCGCATCCACTAGTTCAAATACAACATCAATCTGTTTTAATTTTTCTGTTACTTCACGACGAGCTTTCGCCATGTGGCCAGGAAACCATTGAATTGTCGGCATCATTCCACCTACTTTGCTATTCTAATTTCAGAAAAAGGCCAAAAAACAACGTTTGCACTTCCTACAACGCGATCATAAGAAATAAAGCCGATATGACGACTGTCTTTACTATGTTGTCTATTATCACCAAGGACAAATAAATGCCCTTCCGGAACAACTTCATGGCCTGTATAATCTTCTAACGTAAAATCACCTGTAAAAGGTAAGCTTAAAGTATTTTGCATATATTCCTCTAAATAAGGTTCCTCGATAGCTTCACCATTAATATATAAAATATCATTTTCATAAGCAATTGAATCTCCTGGAATACCAATCACTCGCTTAATATAGTCTTTTTCAGCCGTTGCATGAAAAACGACAATGTCAAAACGATCTGGCTTACCTATTGTATAACCAATTTTATTTACGATTAAACGATCGTTATTTTGCAGAGTTGGCATCATTGACTGACCGTCTACAACGATCGGAGCAAATAAAAAATAACGTATAACAAAAGCCAGCAGTAATGCAATAAAAATAGCCTTTAGCCATTCCCACGATTCAGTTTTCGCATCAGACATATATGTAATCCCCCATTAAATAAAGAAAACTTTTAAACCTATTATATCTTAACCACTGTCATAGTTAAACATATTGTAATGAAACATGTAACGTGGAAAAAAGGAGCTTGGTAAACCAAGCCCCTTTTTTTCTAATTGATTATCGAATTTCTTTAATACGAGCCGCTTTTCCACGAAGTGCGCGTAAGTAGTATAATTTAGCACGACGTACTTTACCACGACGCATCACTTCGATCTTATCGATCTTCGGCGAATGTAATGGGAATGTACGTTCAACACCTACTCCGTAAGAAATTTTACGTGCAGTGAAAGTTTCACTAATACCTGAGCCACGGCGTTTAATTACAACACCTTCAAATACCTGAATACGCTCACGAGTTCCCTCAACAACTTTTACGTGTACACGTACAGTGTCTCCAGGACGGAAAGCCGGGATATCAGACTTTAATTGCTCTTTAGTTACTTCTCTAATAATATTGTTCATCGTATCGTTCCCTCCTTCCCTAACAGATGCTCTTTCCAAAATAATTGTTTGCAGCGGAACATCTTGATACTGGCGTAAGCCACAAAGAATATAATAACATAATCGATGCGTTCATACAAGGTTAAATATTGTTTAGGGTCATAATTTATTATTGGCCTATTAAAACAGAAGGCTGACTTCGGGTCAGTAACTTTCCTACGGTTATTCATCGCACGACAATTCTTCGCTTTGTAACCAAGCTTTTTCTTTTTCTGATAGTTCTCGATCTTCAAGAAGGTCTGGTCTTCTTTTAAACGTCCTCTTAAGCGCTTCTTTATGACGCCACTCCTCAATTTTTTTATGATGCCCTGATATAAGGACATCTGGTACTTTTAAACCACGAAAATCAACCGGACGAGTGTAATGAGGGTACTCTAATAAACCAGTGCTAAAGGAATCTGTCACTGCAGATGTTTCATTTCCTAACACCCCTGTTAAAAGTCTAGTGACACTATCAATAATTACCATTGCCCCTAATTCCCCACCAGTGAGAACATAATCCCCGATAGATATCTCGTCAGTAACGAGATGCTCCCGAATTCGTTCATCATAACCTTCATAATGACCACAAATAAAAATCAATTGTTCACATTGAGCAAGCTCTTCAGCTTTTTTTTGTGTATAACGCTCTCCTTGAGGGCATAGCAAAATCACTTTTCGTTTGTTAGTATTTATTTTTTGGGTTACATGGTCGAGCGCATCAAAAATTGGTTGCGGAGTTAAAACCATACCACCGCCACCACCATAAGGATAATCATCAACACGTTGATGCTTATTTTCAGAAAAATCCCGAAAATCAACAATATTATATGAGACAAGTTTTTTTTCTGCAGCTTTCTTTAAAATCGAATTACCGAGAACACCAGTGAACATCTCCGGAAATAACGTTAAAATATCGTACTGCATTTACTCTAGCCCGTCCATTAAATGAATAATAACTTCTTTTTCGCCTACATTTACTTTTTTAACCACTTGTTCTATGTAAGGAATTAATAAATCTTTTCCACCATTTTTTCTTTGAATAACCCAAACATCATTAGCTCCGGGTGATAGTATTTCTTTTATTTTCCCCAAATGTTCCCCTTCTTCTGTTAATACATTACAACCGATAATTTCGTGGTAGTAATATTCTTCCTCATCTAGTTCAGATAGTTGATCTTCCCTTACTTGTAAAACTCCGCCTTTAAACATTTCTACATCATTCAAATTTGGATGGTTTTCAAAGGTTAACAAATTGAAATTTTTATGTTCCCGGTGATTAGCTACAACGAGTGGTAGCCTTCCATCAAGATTTTCGTGTTCTAAATATAGCTTCGAACCAATCGCAAATCGTTCCTCTGGAAAATCGGTAGTAGCGATCACTCGCACTTCACCTCTTACTCCATGTGTGTTCACAACTTTTCCTACATTAAACCACTTGATCATTAGCTTTTAATTTCCTCCTTCACGAATTTCATTAACAATCCCGTCTTTAATAATAATTTCAGTTTTATTCATAAACGAATCCCAATCATCGCCAACCTTTAATTCGAATAATGCATCAACCGTTTGTTCCTTGATTTCTGTACCTATTTCCAGTTCATTTAACTGCCCAATTTGAAAATCAATAATTTTCACTTTATCATTCCGTTCTTTTATTTCCTTATTAAATGAGGATTTGAGGGCATTTTGATATTCATAGTTGTTTTTACTCGCTTTTAGTTTTTTATGTAACTGAAATTCAAGTTGTTTAATTTCTTTCTCTACTTGCCTTTTTTTCTTACGATAGTCATCCATCATTAATTGTTTCCTAATTTCCGTTAAAACTTGCTTCACAACAACTTTTTTAATGACTCTCATTATGCCCTCCCGATAAAAGATAATAGATAATATTAGAGAATGATTATTTCTATTCAAAAGACAGTACAAAGAACAGTAGTGCGTGAAAAACTGACTAGAAAACCATAAGTAAGTAATTTACCAATATAATTATTCAATTTTACCACATATTCAGTAAAACTAATAATTATTGGATCTTTTCAAGAAGGTTGTTCTTTACAGCCTTTTGGACTAGAGCCAAGCGGCTGCTTGGCTCTTCACGCTTTACGTGAAGCTTTTGAGAATATTTTCAAAAAAAA
>SKSA01000018.1 GCA_007118195.1 Anaerobacillus sp.
ACAACATTTTTGTACTCATCTTCATTTTGCTTGTCTCTGTGGCCATAGGTGCAGTTGTTGGATATCTTGTTAGAAAATCCATTGCAGAAGCGAAAATTTCTAGTGCGGAACATGCAGCAAATCAAATTATTGAAGAAAGTAAACGTGAAGCTGATCGACTAAAAAAGGAAGCGGTCCTTGAAGGTAAGGACGAAATCCATAAATTACGTCAAGAGGCTGAGCGTGATGTTCGTGAACGAAGAAATGAGATTCAAAAACAAGAGAATCGTTTGGTACAAAAAGAAGAGGTCCTTGACCGAAAAAGTGAAACCTTAGATAAAAAAGAGGAATCATTGGAAAAGAGAGAGGACGCTCTCACCAAAAAACAACGACATATTGAAGAGATGGATAGCAAAGTGGAGGAACTCTTACAAAAGCAACAAACTGAGCTTGAGCGTATTTCTGGTTTCACTAGAGAAGAAGCTAGAGAAATCATTATGAAAGACGTAAAAGATGAGTTAACTCACGAAACCGCGTTAATGGTTAAAGATTTAGTGAGCCGTGCGAAAGAAGAAGCAGATAAGAAGGCGAAGGAAATTGTATCACTAGCTATTCAACGTTGTTCAGCAGACCACGTTGCTGAGACTACGGTATCTGTAGTGAATCTTCCTAATGACGAAATGAAGGGAAGAATTATTGGACGAGAAGGTAGAAATATTCGAGCCCTTGAAACATTAACTGGAATTGATCTCATTATTGATGATACACCTGAAGCAGTTATTTTATCAGGATTTGATCCAATAAGAAGGGAAATCGCCCGTACTGCCCTTGAAAAGCTTGTTCAAGACGGTAGAATTCATCCAGCTCGTATTGAAGAGATGGTGGATAAGTCCAGACGTGAAGTTGATGAAATGATTAGAGAATATGGTGAACAAACGACATTCGAAGTTGGAATCCATGGTTTACATCCGGATTTAATTAAAATTTTAGGTCGTCTAAAATTTAGAACGAGTTATGGACAAAATGTTCTTAAACACTCGATTGAGGTTTCTCAATTAGCTGGAATTATGGCTGCTGAATTAGGAGAAGATGTTCAACTGGCGAAAAGAGCAGGGCTTCTCCATGATATCGGTAAAGCGATTGACCACGAAGTAGAAGGAAGCCATGTTGAAATTGGTGTAGAATTAGCGGCTAAATACAAGGAACATCCAGTTGTAATTAATAGTATCGCTTCACATCATGGAGACACAGAGGCGACATCTATTATTGCAAGTCTTGTTGCAGCGGCTGATGCTCTTTCAGCTGCACGACCTGGAGCGAGACGTGAAACACTTGAAACGTATATTCGTCGCCTAGAGAAGCTAGAAGAAATTTCTGAGTCTTTCGAAGGGGTTGAGAAAACCTTTGCCATTCAAGCAGGGCGAGAAGTAAGGATTATGGTTAAACCTGAAATGGTAGCTGATAATGAATCGTATCGTTTAGCTCGTGATATTACTAAGAAAATTGAAGAAGAGCTTGACTATCCTGGTCACATTAAAGTAACCGTTATTCGTGAAACTAGAGCAGTTGAGTATGCAAAATAAAGTGGCTAATAGCCACTTTATTTTTTTCATTGTTTCTTTGTAAAAAGTAACGGTTAAAACAAAATGCGATTAGCGTAATGGGTTTAGTGAATATGGTATTCATTGGTTTTAAAACGATATATATGATAAAATCCAAGACAAAAGTACATATAGAGGTGCATTAATAATGAGAATATTATTTATCGGTGATGTTGTAGGCTCTCCTGGGCGAGAAATGCTTTCAACGTACTTACCGAAACTTAAAAGCAAATATAAACCAACAGTAACCATCGTAAACGGCGAAAATTCAGCAGCAGGAAAAGGAATTACTGAAAAAATATATAAACAAATACTTGATTTAGGTGCGCAAGTCGTTACGTTAGGAAATCATACTTGGGATCAACGAGAACTTATCGAAGTGATTGATCATTGTCCTAACTTAGTTCGGCCAGCTAACTTTCCAGAAGAAGTACCAGGGCGGGGCTATGCAATTATAAAAGTAAATCAAATAGAAATTGGAGTTATTAGTATTCAAGGTAGAACGTTTTTACCTCCTTTAGACTGCCCATTTAAAAAAGCAGATGAACTAATTAAGGAAGTAAAAAAAAGAACGCCAATTATTTTCGTTGATTTTCATGCTGAGGCTACTAGTGAGAAACAAGCAATGGGTTGGTATTTAGATGGTCGGGTTTCTGCTGTTGTCGGAACTCATACTCATGTCCAAACAGCAGATTTTCGTATTTTACCTAATAAAACCGCCTATATTACTGATGCAGGTATGACGGGTCCTTATGATGGTATTTTAGGAATGGAACGAGAAGCAGTGTTGAAAAAGTTTGTAACAAGTTTACCTGTAAGGTTTGAAGTGGCTAAAGGAAGAGAACAATTAAATGGAGTTATTATAGATATCGATGAGAAAACAGGTGCTGCAAAAAAAATAAAACCGATTATTATTAATGAGGATCATCCGTTTTTTGACTAAAATATTATCCTTTTTTAAAGATTCTCACATTTAGGAATATCACGTTCGTTTTTGAATATATACTGTACAAGGCGATATAAGTACCAAGAGCACATAACAACAACTGAACAAAATCTTATCATTCCACTAATGATAAACTATGCCCTACATCATTAAGGAGGTTCGAAGAAATGGAAGTATTAAAAGTTTCAGCAAAATCTAATCCTAATTCAGTAGCTGGTGCCCTTGCTGGTGTTATTCGTGAACGAGGTGCTGCAGAAATTCAAGCTATTGGTGCAGGCGCACTAAATCAATCAGTTAAGGCTATAGCGATAGCAAGAGGATTCGTTGCGCCAAGTGGAATTGATTTAATTTGCATTCCTGCATTTACAGACATACAAATTGAAGGGGAAGAGCGTACGGCAATAAAGTTAATTATCGAACCGAGGTAATCGTTTGATAATTAGTATAAAAAGAGGTTGACTTTTGTCAGCCTCTTTTTAGTGCCATAAGCTTTTAAAATTAAGTTGAAATTTTCAAATAAATATTAGCATTACTATTAGATGAATGATAAAATATACATTAGTTACGCTAAGTGTTTGTCCGTTTAGTGTAATTAAAAGTTTTTTAAATTATTGCAGGATTTTCATCAATCGTGGTGAAATCTTATAATGTGACAAAAAAATTAAATTTATTTGTCAAAATTGTAACAGTAGAAGGTTGTGATGCTATGGTCAAATGAAGCCTAGATCATTGGTTTAAAAAGGGAGATGTTCTCCTTGAAACTACTTTGTCTTAAGAGAGATGGACAGAAGTTTTTTTAGAACGTATATACTAAACAGAATAGTGGTAGTGTAAATGGAGCAACGATATTTGCCTTTTATTGCATCACAACATATCCGTTAACAATTTTTTGATTTACTAGATTTTACATAAATTGTGCTGCAATAAATTAATCTGACAGTCAAAACGTGTCAATTTTTGATATGAAGGAGCAAACATAACCTGTGAGCTCATTTCGATTTTCTAAGCTTCATGTGACGACAAAATAGGTTATATTTTATATCCTAATTAAAAACAGGAAGTGCTTGATTTTTCCGTATTTTAAGTCTATCATTGTAATCGTTCAGAGGTTTTAACAAAATTGTCACAATTTGAATTTAAACTATAGTAATCCATTGTGGCAAAAGATATTGTCATTTACCAAAAGGGGTGGAGAACATGATCAATCAACTTTCTTGGAAAGTTGGAGGACAACAAGGGGAAGGTATTGAAAGTACTGGTGAAATTTTTGCAATAGCTTTAAATCGCCAAGGATATTATTTATACGGGTATCGTCACTTTTCTTCCCGTATTAAAGGTGGACATACTAACAATAAAATACGAGTTAGTACGAAGGCTCTTAATTCAATTTCAGATGATTTAGATATACTAGTTGCTTTTGACCAAGAGACAATAGATGTAAATGTTAATGAATTAAATAGTGGTGGAGTAGTTATCGCAGATTCGAAGTTTGATCCAAAACTTCCTGAAGCATCAAATGCAACAATGTATGCGGTTCCATTTACTGAAATTGCCAATGAGTTAGGGACTTCACTAATGAAAAATATGGTAGCGGTAGGAGCTTCTAGTGCAATTTTAGGATTGCCTCACGAAGCATATCGTGAAGTTGTAGAGGAAATATTCTCTCGTAAAGGAAGTTCGGTAGTAGAAAAGAATATGGAAGCAATAAAACGTGGAGCAGAATTTTTACAAGAAGCTGCTGGTAATCAAGTAAACTCTTTTGAACTTGAAAAGGCAGATGGGAAAAAACGAATGTTTATGATTGGAAACCACGCGATTGCTTTAGGCGCTCTTGCTGGGGGAGCAAGATTTATGCCGGCATATCCAATTACACCTGCTTCTGAGATTATGGAATACTTAACGAAGAAATTACCTGAATTCGGTGGAGCTGTAATTCAAACGGAAGATGAGATTTCAGCTTGTACAATGGCAATTGGCGGTAATTTTGCTGGTGTTCGTACGTTAACAGCTTCAGCTGGACCTGGACTTTCATTGATGATGGAAGCAATTGGTTTATCTGGTATTACGGAAATTCCACTAGTCATTGTCAATACGCAACGTGGTGGTCCGAGTACTGGACTTCCAACTAAACAGGAACAGTCAGATTTAATGGCGATGATTTATGGTACACATGGTGAAATTCCGAAGGTAGTTATTGCGCCTAGTACTGTAGAAGAAGCATTTTATGATAGTGCTGAAGCATTTAACATTGCCGAGGAATACCAATGCCCAGTAATTATTCTTACAGATCTAGCTCTATCTTTAGGAAAGCAAACAGTAGAGCCTTTAGACCATAGTTTACTTGAAATTCGTAGAGGGAAGTTTGACTTCAATGCTGAATTGCCAGATACGAATGGAGAGTACTTCAAGCGATATGAGTTAACTGAAGATGGCATTTCCCCACGTGTTGTACCTGGAATGAAAAATGGTATTCACCATGTAACAGGGGTAGAACATAATGAACAAGGAAAGCCTTCTGAAGATCCAAAAAATCGCATAAATCAAATGAATAAACGTTTAACAAAGTTAAATACACTGCATGAAAGATTTTCAAATCCGATCTTTACAAATGCTCCTCATGAGGAAGCTGATTTACTAGTCATCGGTTTTAATTCTACTAGAGGAACAATCGAGGAAATTCTTCCTCGTTTTGATGCAGATGGATTGAAAGTAAACCATGCACAAGTTCGCTTAGTCCATCCGTTTCCAGTGGATGAACTTAAGCCTTTAATGGATAGTGCTAAAAAAGTTGTTGTTGTTGAAAATAACGCAACTGGACAGCTTGCAAATATAATCAAGATGAATGTCTCTGACTGTAAAGTAGAAAACGTTTTGAAATATGACGGTAATCCGTTTTTACCTTCTGAAATTTATACTCAATGCAAGGAGTTGTTATAAATGGCTACATTTAAAGACTTCCGAAATAATATTAAGCCTAATTGGTGTCCAGGATGTGGTGACTTCTCGGTACAAGCAGCAATTCAACGAGCAGCTGCAAACGTAGGACTACAGCCAGAAAACCTTGCAGTAATTTCAGGAATCGGATGTTCTGGTCGTATCTCAGGTTATATTAATTCTTACGGATTCCATACAATTCATGGTCGCTCATTACCTATTGCACAAGGTGTAAAAATGGCAAATCGTGATTTAACGGTTATTGCTTCAGGTGGAGACGGTGATGGTTTTGCCATCGGTATGGGTCATACAGTTCATGCAATTAGAAGAAATATTGATGTTACTTATATTGTTATGGATAACCATATTTACGGTTTAACGAAGGGACAGACATCACCACGAAGTGAAATGGGATTTAAGACTAAGAGTACACCAACTGGATCCATTGAGTCTGCTATTAGTATCATGGAATTAGCAATCTCATCTGGCGCTGGTTTTGTGGCTCAAAGCTTTTCAAGCGATTTAAAAGAATTAACGGAGCTCATTGAACAAGGAATTAACCATAAAGGTTTCTCTTTGATTAACGTCTTTAGCCCTTGTGTTACTTTTAATAAAGTTAATACGTATGAATGGTTTAAAGAAAACATTACAAAATTAAATTCTATTGAAGGGTATGACCCGTCAAATAGAGCTCAGGCTGTAAACACGGTAATGGAAAATAACGGTTTAGTCACTGGGTTAATCTATCAAAATAAAGAAAGACCTTCTTATGAACAGTTAGTCAATGGTTTTTCAGAAACTCCGTTAGTTAAACATAATATTTCTCTTGAAAAAGATACTTTTGATGGATTGTTAACAGAATTTATGTAAGTTTAAAACTTTAGATGGTAAATAGAAAAGACGTTCTGCGGAACGTCTTTTCTATTTTTTAAAAAAATATAAAAATTTCCCGCAGAAAACCACGTGTCTTTCTCAGGTGGACAGTAGACTTTACTGAAAATTACAAAGATGTTAAAATGTTAGTAAATACAAGTGAAAGTGACTATCTTAATCATAAGGG
The DNA here is from genome assembly GCA_007118195.1 of Anaerobacillus sp. Lineage (GTDB taxonomy): Bacteria > Bacillota > Bacilli > Bacillales > Anaerobacillaceae > Anaerobacillus. The sequence goes on from SKSA01000018.1 coordinate 6,521, forward strand.
GTGTCCATCATGAGGAGAAAAATGAAGGCTATCGTGAAGAAGGAACGTAAGTTCGGAGCTGGATTAATGGAAGTCGATGTCCCAAAGATTAAAGACAATGAAGTTCTGATTAAAGTGAAAGCAACGTCGATTTGCGGTACGGATGTTCATATTTACAATTGGGATGAGTGGTCACAAAGTAGAGTAAAGCCTCCTTATATTTTTGGACATGAATTTGCAGGGGTTGTAGAAGAAGTTGGAAGTAATGTTACAAATGTTAAAATTGGCGACTATGTTTCAGCTGAAACGCATATCGTATGTGGCGAATGTTCACAATGTTTATCAGGTGATGCACACATTTGTAAACAAACTGAAATTATAGGCGTCGATCGTGATGGTTGTTTTGCGGAATATGTGGCATTACCAGCAATCAATCTATGGAAAAATGACACAGCCATGCCTATTAATGTTGCCTCTATCCAAGAGCCATTTGGAAACGCTGTTCACACTGTATTAGCCCAAGATGTCGCTGGTAAGTCAGTAGCGATCATCGGCTGTGGTCCTATAGGCTTAATGGCTATAGCTGTTGCTCAGGCTTGTGGTGCTTCATCGGTTCTCGCATTTGATTTAAACGACTATCGTCTTCGTTTAGCTAAAGAGATGGGGGCAACATCGGTTGTCAATTCTAGGGAAGAAAACCCTTTAACAGTAGTTGATAAGTTAATGCATGGAAATGGTGTAGATGTTGTTTGTGAAATGAGTGGTCATCCTGTAGCGATGAATCAAGGTTTTAAGATGGTCACAAATGGAGGCGTTGTATCGATTCTTAGTCTTCCGGTTCGTCCGGTTGAAATCGATGTTACTAATGATATCGTATTTAAAGGAATCACCGTTCAAGGAATTACAGGTAGAAAAATGTATAAAACGTGGCAACAAGTCTCCGGTCTATTAAAATCAGGTCGAGTAAACTTGAATCCAATCATTACGCATCATCTAAAGTTAGAAGAATTTGAAAAAGGTTTTAATTTAATGATACAAGGGAAATGCGGAAAAGTGGTTTTGCACCCATAATGTAGTTTATATTAGTAAATAAAAGGAAAAAATTTATAAAGTTTTGAAAATATTAGAAATGCATCTTAGCTTTTATCTAATGGGGGGCTTTGTTCCCTCTTTTTTTTCTGTAAAGGCAGCGACTTCCGCTTTCCTATTGAGTTTAAGAGGCTAAGCCGTTATACTAGAGTATTGTATTGCAATTTAATTTCAAGCAAAGGAGAATGTGCGATGAATGAACAACAAAAAAAGCAAATGACGCTAAATCTTGATCTTGCTTCTGCGGACAAAAAATCCGGCCAGAAAAAAGATTACGGACAATATTTTCAAACAACATTCACACAACCGAGTTTAAAAGATGCTAAACGTCGTGGGAAAGAGGATGTAAAAGTCCATTATGATTTTGATATTCCAGAAGAAATGCGTTCTTTAGGAAAAGGTAGGAAATTCCTCGTTCGTACGTACGGCTGTCAGATGAATGAGCACGACTCTGAAAATATGGCCGGTATTTTGTTAGAAATGGGCTTTGAGCCAACCGGTGAAACGGAAGAAGCAGATGTGATTTTATTAAATACGTTCGCGATCCGAGAAAATGCAGAAAATAAAGTGTTTGGTGAAATTGGAAACTTAAAACCGTTAAAAAGAGAGAAACCTGGACTTGTGATCGGGGTTTGTGGCTGTATGTCTCAAGAGGAATCAGTCGTTAATAAAATATTACAAAAGCATCAGCATGTAGACCTTATTTTTGGAACGCATAATATTCACCGCCTTCCTCATTTAATAAAAGATGCGATCTTTAATAAAGAAATGGTCATCGAAGTTTGGTCTAAAGAGGGCGATATTATTGAGAATATGCCTCGCGCTCGTCGTGGTCAATTACAAGGTTGGGTAAACATTATGTACGGCTGTGATAAGTTTTGTACCTACTGTATCGTGCCATATACAAGAGGAAAAGAAAGAAGTCGACAACCAGAGGATATTATTGCTGAAGTACGGGAGTTGGCCCGTTTAGGTTATAAAGAGATAACATTATTAGGGCAAAACGTAAATGCTTACGGAAAAGACTTTGAAGGTATGAAGTACGGACTTGGTGATTTAATGGATGAAATCCGTAAAATTGATATACCGCGGATCCGCTTTACGACAAGTCATCCTCGTGATTTTGATGATTATTTAATTGAAGTTCTTGCCAAAGGTGGTAACCTAGTAGAACACATCCATTTGCCTGTTCAAAGTGGGAATACTGAGATGTTAAAAATTATGGCAAGGAAATATACGCGAGAACAGTATGTAGAGTTAGCCAATAAAATTAAAGAAAGAATTCCAAATTCGACGCTTACAACGGATATAATTGTTGGGTTTCCGAATGAAACAGAAGAGCAATTTGAGGATACGTTGTCACTTATAAAGGAAATGGAATACGATAGTGCATATACGTACATTTATTCACCTAGAGAAGGAACCCCTGCAGCTAAAATGGAAGATAACGTTCCTTTAAATGTGAAGCGTGATCGCTTGCAACGTTTAAATGCAGTGATTAATGAAATGTCTGCTCGTAAAAATAAAGAGCTTGAAGGACAAGTTGTTGAAATTCTTGTTGAAGGTGAAAGTAAGAAGAATCCAGATATTTTATCAGGAAGAACGAGAACGAATAAACTTGTGAACTTTAGCGGGCCTAAATCTGTGATTGGTGAGATCGTTTATGTTAAAATAACAGAAGCAAAAACGTGGTCACTGGATGGTCATATAGTTGAAGAGGCAGAGGTGAAAGCTTAATGGATAAAACGTATACAAAAGACGAGATTGTTTTAAAAGCAAAAGAAATCGCTAAAATGATAGCAGAAACTGAAGAAGTTGAATTTTTTAAGAAAGCAGAATTACAAGTTAATGAACATCCTAGGGTTCAACAATTAATTAGCGGAATAAAAGTTATGCAAAAGGAAGCTGTAAATCTTCAACATTACAATAAAACAGAAGCCTTAAAAAAAGCGGAGTCTAAAATTGATGCTTTGCAGGATGAACTTGATCAAATTCCACTAGTAAAGGAATTTAAACAAAGCCAAACAGATGTAAATAGTTTGTTGCAACTTGTTGCTAATACCATTTCTAATACAGTAACAGATGAAATTATTAAATCGACTGGTGGCGACCTTTTAAAAGGAACGACAACAAAGAAAAGCTGTGACAGTAAATGTGATGATCAATAAATAACAATGATAATCTAGCTTTGCACTATGTTTAAAATAGTGTTGAAGCTAGATTTTTTTGTTTATGAAATAGTAGGTAAGTTTAAAAAAGATCGACCGACATTTTATTGATAGTGAAGAGGCTTTTTATAATAGTTTACCTATTTTTAAATTTCACGTACCGTACTGAAAATATATTTTAAATTTTTATCATTTAATCGATGAAGCTCCCATATATATAAATGAAAAAGCAAATGAAATTAGCACAACTACGAATGTTTTCACATATGCTTTAATATCATGTATTAGGGAAGTCATTGTACGTTTTTTTTCCATTAAATCCAAATAGTTAGCACAATAGTCATTTGTCTTGCATAGGATGAGAGTGAAGACTGTTTGGGAGAGACTGACTAAAAATAAAGTGTCTGTCTCACGGAGAACAACCAATTGTTTGAGGAGGGTAAAAACAAATGTCACAAACAGAAAAAGATTTAAATTACAGAGAGATCATAACAAAAGCCGTTTGTGGAAAAGGGAGAAAATTCTCACAGGCTAGTCATACGATCCGCCCTTCCCATAAGCCGTCGAGTATTTTAGGATGTTGGATTATCAACCATAAGTACGAAGCGGAAAAAAAGGGAGATTGTATTGAAGTACGTGGAAGTTACGATATTAACATTTGGTTCTCTTACAGTAACAACACAAAAACGGAAGTTGCAACTGAGACTGTTACTTATACAGATGTAGTTCCACTTACTCTGCAAGACAAAAATGTGTTATCAGATGAATTAGAAGTCATTGCTAGAGCTATTCAACAGCCTAATACACTAGAAGCGACCATTGCGCCTAATGGAACAAGTTGCATTGTTCAAGTGGAGCGAGAGTTTTTAGTGGAAGTTATTGGGGAAACGAAAGTTTGTGTTTATTGCAATCCAGATGGAATTTCTGATGAATTAGATGCAAAAACTTGGGACTATGATGTAGAAGATGAAGAATTCGAGGACCTAGACCCTAATTTCTTAACGGGTGAATTAGAAGAATAGTAAAAATGGGAGGAAGAAGTTTACTTCTTCCTATTTTTTTATTAAAAAACACCGTCATCAATTAATACGTTAATGAATTTCATAATTCAATATCATTATTAACGCCATTAAGTATCTATATGTAGTTGCGTTAAACCGCTCGCAACTACATATAGGTTTGATATGGCTCAATTTAGGTGTTTATGAAATTCACTCACGTAAAAGAACGAGTGATTTCCTTCTCTTTGCTTTAAACTTCTAACGAACTTTAGAGGCTCGTTCAGGAAATTACTCGTTCTTTTTTTATACAAAACCACTAGAAGGAGGTGAGTGGGATGAAACTTTCTAATGAAATAAAGAATTTTCACGAACAAATTAATTATCAATTAGAACCCTTACCGATTTCTGTATTGAAAAGCCATAAAATAAATGTAGGTCCAATGAAAAAGGCGATGAAAACACAACTAAAAATAAGGTCGTTTCATTTTACGGTATTGTCAATAGAACGATATTTAAGTTCTTCAGCAATGGTATTCAATCAACCATTTAAATGGGAAAAAATCGGTGGTGAAAGTTTATATTATGAAACAGAATTAACAGAATTTTCTTTGCAATGTTTGTATTTAATGCATATCCCGTTAGGAGAGTGTGTTGTACAACGGACAGGGAAAAAAGAACTGATCGTAATAAAAATACGTCCTATTGAAGTGACCGAATTAACAGCTGAAGAACAAGAGGTCATTTTCCGAAAGATAAGGAGAGAAAATGAAAAACGAGTTACTTTTGGGGCGGACCTAGAACTGATGATCCGAAATAAAAAAACTAAAAAATATGTAGATGGAGGGGCGATCAAAAATAAACAAATTGGATTTGATGATGCTATTGCCCTTAATAACCATCGAGTGTATCACCCGATATTTGAAGTTAGGCCAGATCCCTCTGCTCATATCCAACAGCTACATAAAAACTTAAACCGTTTATACTCTATAGTAATAAAAGAAACATCGAAGTACCAGTACGAAACAGTAGCAGATGCACATCCGAAACAGAGGTTTTTCTTAGGGGGACATCTTCATTTCGGGAACGTACGATTTACGTTCCAAGATGTTGCTTCACTAGATACGTTTTTAGCGATCCCGCTTTCCTTAATTGAGCGTAAGCCATCATTACAAAGACGTTCTCATTATGGAAGATTAGGGTCAGTAAGAGCGAACCCTTATGATGGATTTGAATATAGAGTATTACCTACATGGTTTCCTCTCATTCCGAACGCTTTCCCGATTTTACAATGGATTGAGTTTATTATAAATAATACTCATAAAATTAATATTACGAAATTGAAGCAAAAAGAGATTGATAACTATTACAACAATGAAAAAGGTGAGATTTCAATAGATGATTGGGCTAGAGAGAATAAGGATAATTTTCAAGATATAAACGGCTCTTCTTTATTTAGTCACTACATTGCTTGCTTGAAAAAACTGATCTGATACTGTCGAGATTTGTAGTTAATATGTTATACTTATCATTGATGACTACGAATACTTGGGGGAACATTCAATGGCCGAACATACGCCTATGATAAAACAATATTTAACAATTAAGGCACAATATAAAGATGCCTTTTTATTTTTTCGTTTAGGAGATTTTTATGAATTGTTTTTTGAAGATGCTAAAAAAGCATCCCAAGAACTAGAAATTACGTTAACTAGTCGCGGAACGGGTTCAGAAAGTGAACGTATTCCTATGTGTGGGGTTCCTTATCATTCTGCAGAGCAATATATTCAACAATTAATCGGAAAAGGATATAAGGTAGCTATTTGTGAGCAGACTGAAGACCCTAGGCAGGCAAAAGGAGTCGTAAAGCGAGAGGTAGTAAAATTAATTACACCTGGAACAGTGATGGAAGGCAAAGTGATCCAAGAAAAGGAAAATAACTTTATTGCTTCGGTGACTGACTTTTCAGATGAAACATATGGTTTTGCGATTACCGATTTAACTACGGGACAAAGTTATGTGACCATTTTACAAGGAAGTTGGCAAGACGTTATCAATGAGGTAGCGACAACGGGAGCGAAAGAGGTTATTTTTGCACCAGATATTATAGAGGAAAAACTAACGCAGCTACTTCAGCAGTTGCATGTCACTGTTTCGTATGAAGAAACGGTGGAACCGCCAGAAAGTTTACTTGAATTATGCAATGATTTAGGTCAGCAAAAGCTAATTTTAACTTTTGGTCGTTTATGTGCTTATTTAGTTCGTACTCAAAAACGTTCCTTAGATCATTTGCAGCCTGTCGTCTATTACTCACCTACTGACTTTATGAGAATTGACCTTCATTCAAAACGGAATCTTGAGTTAGTAGAAACGATTCGTGAGAAGAAAAAGAAAGGTTCACTTCTTTGGTTACTTGATAAAACGGTAACGGCGATGGGAGGAAGACTTTTAAAGTATTGGCTTGAGCGCCCTCTATTAAATCAAGCAAAAATCGAAAACCGACTAAGCATGGTTGAAACTTTAATGAACGAATATTTCGGAAGAGAAGAGCTTCGTGAGCTATTAAAAGAGGTGTATGATTTAGAGCGTCTAGCTGGAAAAGTAGCTTATGGTAATGTAAATGCTCGGGAACTTGTACAGCTAAAGCGCTCATTACAACAAATACCAAATATCATTACATCCGTACAAAATTTAAATAATAGCTATGGTGAAACACTCGTAAAAGATATCGATACTTGTGAAGACCTACTATTAATTTTACAAAGTTCGTTAAAGGAAAACCCACCGATCTCCATTAAGGATGGTGGTATCATTTCTGACGGCTATAATGAACAGCTAGATCAATACAGGGATGCAAGTAGGAACGGTAAGAGTTGGATTACTGAATTAGAGCAACGCGAAAGGAAAGCTACGGGAATTAAGTCTTTAAAAGTAGGCTATAACAAAGTGTTTGGCTATTACATTGAAGTAACTAGGGCAAACTTAGTCCACCTTGAAGAAGGGCGATATGAACGAAAGCAAACTCTTTCAAATGCGGAAAGATTTATTACCCCTGAACTTAAGGAAAAAGAGGCACTTATTTTAGAGGCTGAAGAAAGAATTGAACAACTAGAATATGAACTATTTTTGCAGATTCGCGAAAATGTAAAACAATATATTTCGAAGCTTCAAGATGTGGCTAAAAAAGTAAGTGAGCTTGATGTATTGCAAAGCTTTGCGCAGGTTAGTGAAGAGAATCGTTATACGAAACCTAGGTTTAATGATCATCGCCATATTTCCATTGTTGAAGGTCGACACCCTGTCGTTGAAAAAGTACTTAGCTCAGGTGAATATGTAGCCAATGATGTCATTATGAACGAAGAACGAGAAGTTTTATTAATTACGGGACCAAATATGGCGGGGAAAAGCACCTATATGCGTCAACTAGCATTAATTTCTGTGTTAGCACAAGTAGGGTGTTATGTTCCGGCCGATTCAGTAGATATACCAATTTTTGATCAAATTTTTACGAGAATAGGTGCTGCGGATGACCTTGCAAGTGGCCAAAGTACATTTATGGTAGAAATGTTAGAAACGAAAAATGCAATCTCGAAAGCTACGGAAAGAAGTTTAATTTTATTAGATGAGATTGGTAGAGGTACATCGACGTACGATGGAATGGCATTAGCGCAAGCAATAATTGAATATATTCATCATGAGATCAATGCCAAAACATTATTTTCTACCCACTATCATGAGTTGACAGCGCTTGAAGAGGAACTTTCGGCGTTGAAAAATGTTCATGTAAGTGCTGTAGAAGAAAACGGAAAAGTTGTTTTTTTACACAAAGTCGTTGATGGACAAGCTGATAAAAGTTACGGGATTTATGTTGCTGAATTAGCAGACTTACCAGAGCAAGTGATTGAGCGAGCGAAAACGATTTTAGCAACTTTAGAAAACCAGTCTGCACAAGCAAATGAAGGAAAGTTAATAGCGAGTGAATCCCCTGTACAGCTAAATTTATTTAGCGAGCCTTCAGAAAATAATAAAAAACAAAAAAGCGAATCAAACTTAAATGATTATGAAAAAAAAGTAGTCTCTTCTTTGAAAAAGTTAGATATATTAAACATTACACCAATTGAAGCGATACAAAAACTTAATGATTTACAGAGAAAATTAAAAGGGTAAGTAAAAGCTAAGCAAGGCGCTTGCGCTTTTCTTAAGATAAGAAAGTATAAAATTTTGAACTAGGAAAGCAGTCTAGCTCCGAGCGCCAGCGGCTCGAGGTCAAATAACCTGACAGAAAAGTGGAGAGCCACACTTTTTTCCTGTCAGAACATTTGCTTGTCGCCGCTAGGTGGGCGCTCTGCGCTTTTCTTAGAAAAGGTGATTGTCATGGGTAAAATCGTTAAATTAGATGAATATTTATCTAATAAAATTGCGGCAGGAGAAGTTGTTGAACGACCGGCATCGATTGTTAAGGAATTAGTAGAAAACTCCGTCGATGCAAATAGTACACAGATCCATATCGAGGTAGAAGAAGGTGGGCTTCAAAAAATCCGTATCGTGGATAACGGGGATGGTATTGAAGCAGATGATTGCCTATTAGCTTTTCACCGTCACGCTACGAGTAAAATTCGTACAGATAAAGATCTTTTTCGAATTAAAACGCTAGGCTTTCGAGGCGAAGCACTTCCAAGTATTGCCTCGGTGTCTCATTTGCAATTAAAATCATGCACGGGGACGGGCGCTGGGACAAATGTTGTTGTTGAAGGTGGGAAAATTACCGAAAATAGCCCATCATCTAGTAGAAAAGGAACAGATATTACCGTAACAAACCTTTTTTACAATACACCCGCTAGATTAAAGTATTTAAAAACGATTCATACAGAGCTCGGTAATATTACAGATTTTGTTTATCGATTGGCTCTAGCTAATCCTAATATTTCTTTTCGGTTAAACCATAATGGTAAAAAAGTATTTTCATCCAATGGGAATGGCGATTTAAAGCAAGTGATTGCTGCAATTTATGGAATTAATATAGCAAAACAAATGGTTTACTTAGAGAATTCATCATTGGATTTCAAGATTTCAGGCTATGTCTGTAAACCTGAGGTGACTAGAGCAACACGTCAGTACATGTCTACGTTTATTAACCATCGTTTTATTAAAAACTTTCCTTTAACAAAGGCGATTCAAGATGGCTATCATACATTATTACCGATCGGACGCTTTCCGATCGTTGTTCTTCAAATTGAAATGGACCCTATTTTAATTGATGTAAATGTGCATCCTTCAAAACTAGAGGTACGACTTAGTAAAGAAGATGAACTTAATAAGCTAGTTACAGAAACGATTAAATCAACGTTTAAACAAGTTCAATTGATTCCAGAAGTGAAAAAGGTTGCTGTAGAAAAACAAAAATCAGAACAAATCGCTTTTTCGCTTGTCCATTCACCAGAAAAGGAAAATAATGACCTTGTCCAATCAACAATCGCTGGAAATAATGTTCATGAACAAAAAGAAGAGAACTTTGAAAAAGGTGAAACCTCAATTTTACGTGAAACGCTAAACAGTGATGAACGAATAACAGTTAGTCAAGATGCTGTTGAAGATAATGCCGGTGCTATTTTTAACGATAAGAAAAATGAAAATATAGAACCGGAGTTTGAAGCGAATGTAGATTCATTTGAAGAAAGAGTTCCTGTACTTTATCCGATAGGCCAAATGCACGGTACGTATATATTGGCTCAAAATGAAAATGGCTTATATATCATTGATCAACATGCTGCACAAGAGCGTATAAAGTACGAATATTTTCGCGAAAAGGTAGCTGAAGATAAAAAAGAGTTGCAAGATTTGATCGTCCCTATCAATTTTGAATTTACTTCTGCGGAAGTTGAACGTATAAAAATGAACGACGAAGCTTTACAAGAGCTAGGGATTTTTATAGAACCGTTTGGTCAACAAAGTTTTATCGTACGTTCGCATCCGACATGGTTCCCTAGTGGAACAGAAGAAGAACTTATTAAAGATATTGTTGAAGCAGTAATGAACGGTAAGAAAGTGACTATAGGGAAGCTAAGAGAAGAAGCTGCGATTTTAATGTCATGTAAGGCAGCCATCAAAGCAAATCGTTATTTACGTAACGATGAAATGTTCTCACTATTAGAATCGCTCCGAAAGTGTGAAGATCCATTTACTTGCCCTCATGGCAGACCTATATTTATTCATTTTACTACGTACGAAATGGAAAAAATGTTTAAAAGAATTATGTGAACACATGGCATTTTAATGAATTTCATAATAGCGATTCGGCACCACTAAGAAGAGGTTGTCCCAAAACAAAGTGTAGACACCAATGAAAGTTCACTTTCACCAACATCTTGATTTGGCTGACTTATTGATATTATGAAATTCACTCATTTGCCAAGTTTTTATTTTTTGTTTTCTTAAAGGGAAATTTGCAAGAGGGCACGGAAGGTACTATAATACATTAAAGTAAAAGAAATAGAAAACGTAGTTTTTTACTACGATAGAGGAGACATATGATCGTTACGACTTCACTCCGTACGACAAAACAAATTACTGAAAACGCAAAACGAGTCGCTAAAGAGCTTAATATATCGTTTATCCGACGAAATGAGCAGCCAATCCCTCTCATACATAATGTGTATAACAGTGATGTTTTAGTTGTAAGTTCTAATCGTTTGTCTATTTATCAAGTTGGCTTTGAAGAACCGATGTTTTTTCATCCCAATTCCGCAATGTTTCGAGTAAAACGATTTTTAAGAGGAGAGATTGATCCATTTTTGAAAGCAACAAAATTATCTAATAAAATGTCTATCGTAGATTGTACATTAGGCCTTGCATCTGATAGTATATTATCAAGCGTAGCAGTTGGGAAAAATGGACATGTGGTAGGAGTCGAAGGGAACCACTTTCTTTCTTATATAGTTAAACAAGGATTGTTGAATTGGAAGACTGGTTTAAAAGAAATGGATGAGGCGATGCAGCGTATTAAAGTTGTTGAAATGAGTAACCTTGAGTATCTTCGTAAACAAAAGGAGAACTCCTTTGATGTTGTCTATTTCGATCCGATGTTTGAGTCTGAAGTAAAAGAATCCGACGGAATCAATAAGATCAGACAGTTCGCTTTTCCTAACAGTCTCGATGAGGAAACGCTAAAAGAGGCTAGGCGGGTAGCTCGTCAACGCATTGTTTTAAAGGATCATTGGAAAAGTACTCGTTTTGAACGTTTTGGTTTCGATGTTTTTAAACGTGCCACGTCAAAATTCCATTATGCTGCTATTGAATTATGATTGGATGTAAAAGGAGTATTTCATGAAAGAAAAGCTAGTAGTGATTGTCGGACCTACTGCAGTAGGGAAAACAAAATTAGGGGTTGAATTAGCGAAACAATTGAATGGGGAAATCATTAGTGGCGATTCTATGCAAATCTACAAGGGCATGGATATTGGAACAGCGAAAGTTTCTAAGCGAGAAATGGAAGGGATTAGGCATTATTTAATTGATATTAAAAGTCCTACTGAAAGTTTTTCGGTTGCTGAATTTCAACATTTAGTCAAACCTTTAGTGACTGAAATAAACGAAAAAGGGAAGCTGCCATTGATCGTTGGTGGTACTGGTTTGTATGTTAATTCAGTTATTTATGATTATCATTTTCCAGATGTACCAACAGACCTAGAGTATCGTCAAACTTTAGAAGCCTATGTTCAGGAGCACGGAACAATTAAACTTCATGAAAAATTGAGAAATATTGATCCTATAAGTTATGAAACGATACACCCTAATAACTACCGAAGAGTAATAAGGGCTTTAGAGGTTTATCATGTAACAAAAAAGACCATTCATGATTATCAACAAAATCAACCAACAGAGAGTCGGTATGATGTGGTAATGATTGGATTAACGATGGATCGGCAATTACTTTATGACCGCATTAACAAGAGAGTTGATATTATGATCGAAGATGGTCTTATCGAGGAAGCTCGAAAGTTGTATGAAAATGGTGTTAAAAATTGCCAATCTGTCCAAGCTATAGGATATAAAGAAATTTATGAGTACATAGAAGGTCAGATGTCATTGGAAGAGGCCGTTGATTTACTGAAGCGGAATTCTAGAAGATATGCCAAAAGACAATTAACTTGGTTTCGTAATAAGATGGATATTGATTGGTTTGAATTAACGGAAACAAATTTTAACGAAAAGAAACAAGAAATTCAAAAATTTATAGAGGAAAGACTTAAAAAAAAGCGAAATTATATAGTATAGATATTTGAGGAGGACTGTTCAATGAAGCAACAATCGGTTAACATTCAAGATGTATTTTTAAATCAACTTAGAAAAGAGAGTATCCCAGTTACCGTTTTCCTATTAAATGGTTTTCAATTAAGAGGCCTAATTAAAGGGTTTGATAATTTCACGGTGATATTAGAAACGGAAGGCAAGCAACAATTAGTATATAAGCATGCGATTTCAACGTTTTCGCCACAAAAAAATGTTCCGTTAAATCAAGAATCATAAAATAAAAAGCTCCCTAACCAGGGGGCTTTTTATTTGTTATAAAAACTAAAATACTTTTTTAATGATATATCCGTTATTAATCCTAACATTTGCTGAATCGTTTCGATTGATTTGTGCTTTTTGATTTCTGTAAAGATGAAAGTATTTCGCAAATGTTGGGCAGAAATTCCTTTTCTCAATCCGCTTCGTTTAACTTCTTTTTGGATCATCCTTTGTACCGCTATATCGGTAAGTCTTTTAGGTTTGTTTTCATCGTAAACCCACCGATATGTCCCCCTTTGAAAATCAAAAGCAACAAAAAAAGGATCATTTTCATGATAGCGTGGTCGAACAGGTTCAGGAATTTTTTGATAATAATCGTAAAGAAGCTGTTTATGTTCAAGCGAAAGCGTTATTTTACGTTGTTTTCCTTGTGTAGGGATCATTAGGCAATTTGTTTCGAAGTGTATATTCGTCATCTCAATTTTCGTTAATTCTTGGAGAGTTAAACCGTATTTTAAAAATAAAGTAAAAATTGCTTCGTTTCTGCTCATAATTAAATGCCGTGTTTTTACCTGTTTTTCAGAAAGCCCCTCTAAAGAGCGAAGGGTGGAAAAAAGTTGTTCAATTTCTTTGTTATTTATAAAATCGCTTTCAGTTAGAGAAAGTTCATCAATTTCAATTTGATGAATCTTTACAATTGGGTTTTTGGATAACCCTTGGTTGTCATAATATTTATAAAGCTGATTTAAAACCGTTAGAATCCGTTTTGTTGTTCGTGGTTGATATTTTCTTGAATTAGTTAATATATAAAGGTATTGTTCAATGTCAGTTGGGGTTAATTGTGACCATGTAGAAAAAGAGTTACTTTTTTTTTCGATATGAAGCCATAGAAAAAAATCTTCAAGGTCGTAGATATATCTTTTAATCGTCGAAGGTTTCCGTTTCTTTTTAACTAAAGTAAATAAATAGTCTTGAACAAAACATGGCAACGCTGTTTTTTGAACAATTTCCACCAAAATCACTCCCAACATATTTTGATTGAACAGAGGCTTGTTTCCTTAATGCTATATTACCAGATTTTTTGGGATGGTAAGAGAATAAATTTGCGTTAGTGTCTAAGGTATTTTTGGCTTTAGGCATTTGTCACACTTTTTTTATCTGCAGAGTATACTGTTCATAAATGACGGTTTAAATTTACACTCATAGCTATTAATTAACTATGTAATAGGGTGGTGAAAACATTTGGATAAACCCTTGTCACTAAAATCACGAGGTCAAATAAATATAGTTTTAAATCATAAAGAGCTAAGAAAGAACTCGGAGACCTCAGTTCACTTTACTGAAGCAGAACGGGAAAAGCATTATATTCTCGAAAAAATTGAAAAGGAATTAGAAGAGTTAGTCGGATTAAAAGAAATGAAGCGGTTTATAAAAGAGATTTATGCATGGCTTTATATTAATAAATGCCGTAAAGAACAAGGACTAAAAGTAGGTAACCAAGTGTTGCATATGATCTTTAAAGGGAACCCAGGTACAGGTAAGACAACGGTTGCAAGACTGTTAGCCAAACTTTTTAAAGAAATGGAAGTGCTCTCAAAAGGCCATTTATTAGAAGTAGAAAGGGCTGACTTAGTAGGAGAATATATCGGGCATACCGCACAAAAAACACGGGATTTAGTTAAAAAAGCGATGGGAGGTATACTGTTCATTGATGAAGCGTATTCTCTTGCTAGAGGTGGTGAAAAGGATTTTGGAAAAGAAGCCATCGATACGCTAGTGAAGGCGATGGAAGATCAACAGCATGACTTTGTCCTTATTCTAGCAGGGTATTCCCGTGAGATGGAAAATTTCTTATCCTTAAATCCAGGCTTACCGTCCCGCTTTCCGATTACGATGAATTTTCCGGATTATTCAAACGATGAGTTAATGGAAATTGCAAAAAAGATGCTTAAGGAAAGAGAATATGAAATGTCTAAGGAAGCTGAGTGGAAGCTTCGCGATTATATACAAAATTTACGGGTTGAACGTAGTTTCAACTTTAGTAATGGTAGACTTATACGAAATTTAATCGAAAAGGCGGTTAGAGCGCAAGCGGTGAGGTTGCTCTATAGCGGTAAATACGACCGGAAAAATTTGCTAACATTATCAAAAGAAGATTTTAAACTTGAAAAAAAATCGAAGGAGAGTTTATAAAAGTGACTTCTCACGAGTGTGCACTATTCGGACAAATTATATGAGGGGGTGTCCCAAAAAGTGTCTGACACCACGCGTTAGGTACCAAAATATAGACGTATAGACTTATTATCCGTCTATATTTTGGTACTTAACGGTGTCTACCCTGTAAATAAGTTGCTACGGGAAAGTTCTCTTTGTTTATTCGAGTATTTCTTAGCAACTTATTTTCTTTGATGTTGGTGAACGTGAACTTTCATTGGTGACACTTTGTTTTGGGACAGTCCCTTTTTTCATATCTGGAAAATAAAAATACTTTGATTAATAAGGGGAAGCTTGCGCTTTTTAACATGAAAAGATTATAGTAAGTATTGGATATGATTATAATGGTAAGTAAAAGCAGTGATGGAAAAGGTTGTGAAGCTTTGGGAGAAATAAGAAATCTTGAAGAAAAAGTATTGTTAGTAGGTTGTAAATTGACGGATACAGATGAAGATCGTTTTATCTACTCAATGGAAGAGTTAGCGGAATTAACAAAAACTGCTGGTGGTAAAGTGATCAACACCACTGTCCAAAATAGACATAGCTTTGATCGTACCACTTATATAGGGAAAGGAAAACTAGAAGAAATGGTGCCCCTCATTGAAGAGCAAGGTATTGATGTGGTCATTTTTAACGACGAATTAACGAGTAGTCAAGTGAAAAATCTGTCTGCAAAAGTTGATGCAAGGATTATTGATCGCACTCAATTGATCCTCGATATTTTTTCGAAACGGGCAAAATCAAGAGAAGGTAAACTTCAAGTTGAGTTAGCGCAACTAAATTATTTATTACCGCGACTAGCTGGGCAAGGACATTCTCTTTCAAGACTTGGTGGAGGAATTGGGACGAGAGGTCCTGGGGAAACGCAGCTTGAAACAGACCGGCGACATATACGCAGGCGGATGGATGAAATAAAAGAGCAGTTAAAGGCGATCGTTAAGCACCGCGCTTTATATCGCCAACGAAGAAAGGAAAATAGGACGCTGCAAATCGCGCTAGTTGGTTATACGAATGCTGGAAAGTCAACGATCCATAACCGTTTAACAGTAGCCGATGCACTTGAAGAAGATTTGCTATTTGCAACATTAGACCCACTAACAAGAAGATTGAAACTTCCTAGTGGCTTTCAAGCGTTATTAACAGATACGGTAGGGTTTATTCAAGACCTTCCAACAACACTTGTAGCAGCGTTTCGTTCCACTCTTGAAGAAGTTTGTGAAGCGGATTTTTTGATCCATGTGGTCGATGCTTCTAATAACGATTATTACAACCACGAAGATACGGTGATGGAACTTTTAGATCAGTTAAATGTTAAAGATGTTCCGATGCTAACGGTTTATAATAAAAGAGACAAAATGACGAATCATTTCATACCTTCTGAAGGAAAAAAATCAATGTTGATTTCTGCCCTTCAAGATGAAGATTTAAAAAAATTGGTCGTGAAAATTGAAGAAGAACTAAAAGCGACACTTGAATACGTTATCGTGAAAATTCCTGCAAATAATGGAAAGTTACTATCAAAATGTCAAGCTGGGGCGATTGTTGAGGAGGAGATTTGGGTAGAAAAAGAAGAATGCTATATATTGAAAGTCTATGTTTCACCAACTTCTTCACTATATAAGCAGTTGCATCAATATAAAGTTTAAAAGGAGTAAATATGTACGAGAATTTTTCAAACGGTCAAAAATTAAAACAATATGTTCAACAAGTAGAAGGAAAAATTAAGGATATACATAAACAAATTGAAGAAACAATCGAAACTAATCAATTAAAAATTTTACAAGCTTATCGACAACACCAGGTAGCTGATTTTCATTTTACCCCATCCACCGGTTATGGTTATGATGATGTTGGTAGAGATACGCTAGAAGCTATTTATGCTCAAGTATTTGGTGGGGAAGCGGCAATTGTTCGCCCGCAAATTATTTCGGGCACTCATGCGATAGCGACTTGCTTATTTGGAGTTTTACGCCCTGATGATGAACTTCTTTATATTACAGGTCAACCGTATGATACGTTAGAAGAGGTTGTCGGTATAAGAGGAAACGGTAACGGTTCGCTTAAAGAGTTTAGTATTTCTTACGATTGTGTTGATCTTACAACAAAAGGAGAAATAGACTATGAAGAAGTGGCTCGGAAAATAAAACCTAATACAAAAGTCATTGGAATACAGCGCTCAAAAGGATATGCGAATCGTCCATCTTTTACGATAAGTCAAATTGAAGAAATGATTGCGTTTGTAAAAGAAATAAAAAGTGATGTGATCGTCTTTGTTGATAATTGCTACGGTGAATTTGTCGAGACATTAGAGCCGTGTCATGTCGGAGCGGATCTAATAGCTGGTTCACTCATTAAAAATCCAGGTGGAGGAATTGTTAAAACCGGGGGATATATAGTGGGGAAAGAACATTTTGTTGATTTAGCATCTTACCGGTTGGCAGCGCCAGGAATTGGAAAAGAGGGCGGAGCATCATTATATAGTTTACAGGAAATGTACCAAGGTTTCTTTTTAGCACCCCATATCGTTGGACAAGCATTAAAAGGAGCGATTTTTACGGCAGCATTTCTTGAGGAACTTAGTTTTACAACAGACCCGAAATGGGACGCAAAAAGAACGGATCTAATTCAATCTGTACAGTTTAATGATGAAAAAACAATGGTCGCTTTTTGCCAAGGGATACAACTAGCCTCACCTATAAATGCCCACGTTACTCCGTACCCTAGCTCGATGCCAGGTTATGAAGACGATGTGATTATGGCTGCGGGTACATTTATACAAGGAGCGAGTATTGAGCTTACGGCAGATGGTCCGATTCGCTCACCTTATACAGCCTATGTTCAAGGAGGCCTAACCTACAGTCATGTAAAAATAGGAATCATAACTGCAGTTGATCATTTAATGAAAAATGGTTTACTAGAGTGAATTTTATTGACTAAAATGATAAATATTTAAAGATCAGCCTTTTCGATATGTATTCCTTGTTGAAGAGGCTGATTTTAGTATGTAAAAGAGTTGGCAGTTGGTTAGTTGGAAAGTTGGAAAGGAAAACGTCCGTCTTTTTCATGGTTGATGGTGACGGAATGCCGTCATGAGCGACTTGGATGAAAAAAAGAGGACGAATTTTCTGAACAAGCTTCTAAAATTCGCTAGACTACAGTTAAAATTTAAAAAGATAGCATAATTACAAGGATTGTTAGTGATAATAACTATGTCAGATAATCTAACATAGTTTTTGTGTTAACTAAGCTAACATCTGTTGACACCTTTAGTAACATCGTGTAATCTTGTAATAACAAATCAGAGGGGGGAAGTAAATGGGAGATCACATAAGACGAAATATGCCCCTTTTCCCAATTGGGATCGTTAAAAAGTTAACTGAATTGTCAGCAAGACAGATCCGTTATTATGAAGAGCATGGTTTAATCCAACCATCTCGCACGACTGGCAATCAACGCCTATATTCTTTTAATGATGTAGATCGTTTATTAGAAATAAAAGAGTTGATTGAACAAGGCATCAACATTTCTGGCATTCAGCAAATTTTCTTAATGAAACAAGAAGCAAAAGAAGCGAAAACAAAAAATGTTGAAAACATTTCCCCTAAAGCTAAAAAAGAACTTACGGATCAACAATTACGAAGCTACTTAAAAAGTGAGCTAATGATGGCTGGTCGGTTTGGAAAATCGTCTTTAATCCAAGGAGAGTTATCAAGGTTTTTTCATTAAATGTTTGCAAATCATCTTTTTAGTATGGATGATTAGTATAAAAAAACAATTTCAGGAGGAGTAATTGAACTATGGAATCGAAGTACACTAAAGAAGATATTATGAAAATGGCTGATGAAGAAAATGTAAGGTTTATTCGTCTACAATTTACTGATTTATTAGGAATTATTAAAAACGTGGAAATACCTGTTGGGCAATTACCAAAGGCATTAAATAATTTAATGATGTTTGACGGTTCATCTATCGAAGGGTTTGTACGTATTGAAGAATCGGATATGTATTTATATCCGGATTTAAATACATGGGTAGTTTTTCCATGGACAAGCGAAAAAGGGAAAGTTGCTCGCTTAATTTGTGATATTTATGACGCTTCAGGTGTACCGTTTGCCGGTGATCCTCGAGGAGTATTGAAGCGTGTATTAGCAGAAGCAGAAGAAATGGGCTTCACTTCTTTTAATATTGGTCCAGAACCTGAATTTTTCTTATTTAAAGTAGATGAAAAAGGTGATCCTACTTTAGAATTAAATGATAAAGGTGGATATTTCGACTTAGCACCTACAGATCTTGGTGAGAA
>SKSA01000338.1 GCA_007118195.1 Anaerobacillus sp.
AGTTTTGAGTTTTGAGACCAGTATGCTATATAGCTTATTAAATGGTAACGGACAATCCTCATGAAGGATTTATATAAAAAAGAACGGGCGATTTCCTGAACGAGCCTCTAAAATTCGATAGAAGGTGCTCCTGCGGTTACTCGTCGCAAAGCAGCACGGAGCCTTTGCTAAGAAGCGTGCCATGATGTGATCGAGGTCAATAGCTTTAAAGCGAAGAGAAGGAGATTGCTCGTTCTTTTACATTGTAAATTGTACATGAATAAAACTAAAAAGAAAACCTAGGAAAAGGATTCCTAGGCTGTTACTTAATTGTTTTCAGTTTCATTGTAGTTAGGGTCTGAAATAACAATGACGACACGACGATTTTTTTTAAGGTTTTCGGCTGTTGTATTCGGAGCAACTGGTCTTGTATCACCAAAGCCTACAGCCATGAAACGATATGGTTCAATAGTATTGTTATCAACAATATAGCGGATCACACTACTAGCTCTAGCACCCGATAATTCCCAATTTGATGGATAACGAAACGTATTAATCGGACGGCTATCTGTATGTCCCTCAACTTTGACTAAGTTTGGAATCGTTTCAAGGAGCGTTCCTACTTTACTTAAAAAAGGTCTAGCACCTTCTAAAATTTGTGCTTCTCCTGTTTCAAATAGAGCTCGCTCTTGGAGAACAAGAACTACCCCTCGGTCATCACGCGATGCTGAAATCACTTCATTTAACTGATTCTCTTCTAAAAATTGCCGAACTTCTTCATACAGTTTATTTAACTCCCGATCAGAACTTTCTCCTTTTAAAACATCTTTAAAGGGATCATCCACATCATCAAAAGGGTCTCTTTTTACGTTTATATCCTCCGCTGGATTTTCAAAAGGAATCATAGATGGATAAAAGTCAAAAATTGCTCGTTCCTGGAACGATTCAGCTACGGCACGGAATTTTGTCGCATCAACAACCGACATTGAAAAAAGCAAAATAAAGAATACTAGAATAAGAGTCATTAAATCTGAAAAGGTCACCATCCATTTAGGAGCACCTTTTTTATCTGACCTTTGCAAGCGTCTACGCTCCATCAACTGCCGCTCCTTCCCCTTCTTCATCTAACTTTTGTTGAGCACCTTTCGGTAAAAATGCACTAAGTTTTTCTTCTAAAATTTTAGGGTTTTGACCAGATTGAACGCCAATGACTCCTTCAATGATAATTTGCTTTACGAAAACTTCTTCTTCGGTTTTATTTGCTAGTTTATTAGCCATTGGAATAAAAACTAAATTCGCGAGTAGTGAACCATAAAGGGTTGTTAATAAGGCAAGGGCCATATTAGGACCAAGTGTAGATGGGTCTGTTAAATTTTGTAGCATTAATACTAGTCCAATTAATGTTCCGATCATCCCCCACGCAGGTGCATATTCACCCGCTCGTTCAATAATTGCCCGACCTTTACGGTGTCTCTCTTCCATTGCAACTACTTCAGCCATCATAATATCTTTAATAATATCTGGCTCTATTCCGTCTACAGCAAGTAATACTCCTTTTTGAATAAAAGGATCTTCTACTTCTTCTAACTGAGCTTCAAGCGCTAAAAGACCTTCTCTCCTAGCCTTTGTTGATAAATTAACAAATGTACTAATTAATAGTGGTAAGTCCTGTGGTTCAGTCCTAAACGCTTCTGCAAATACTCTCGGAATTAACTTTAAATCTGCAAGAGCAAAATTGATTAATATTGCAGCAGTAAGACCACCAATAACGATTAATACTGATGATATTTGGATAAAGTATATGACATCCGACATACCAGTATCTGAGTTGATGAAAATGGCAAACAGAACTAATGTCAGACCAACAAATATACCTATTGGCGTAAAAATATCAAATTTTTTCATAAACCTCTCCCTAACTACAACAAGCACATTTCTCTATCTTTTTATGTTTGTTTTGTTGATTGTCTAAATTCAATTCGATGCGGAAGTAACACAACCTCATCTGTCACTTCTTCTTTATTCATATATTTTGTTAATAGGCGCATCGATACAGCACCGATATCATACATTGGCTGAACAACTGACGTTAATGTTGGTCGAACCATTGCGGCTAGCCTTGTGTTATCAAAGCCAATAACTTCAATATCATTTGGAACATTGAGACCTCGATCTTGAGCTCCATGAATGATTCCTAATGCCATTTCATCTGTACCAGCAAATATAGCCGTTGGCACTTCATCCAACTGCAAGAACTTCTCCATAGCTTCAATTCCTGAATCATAACTGTAATCTCCTAAGATTACATAATTATCATCAAAAGGAATTCCGGCTTCTTCAATAGCACGACGGAAACCTGCATATTTTTGGTAACCATTTACTGGATCTTCTAATGATCCTGTTAGCATACCTACTTTTTTATGACCATTTTCTAATAAAAAGTTTATCGCATCGTAGGCGGCTTGCTCGTAATTAATATTTACAGAAGGAATTTCCTTCTGTGGATCAACAGTGGCAGATAAAACGATTGGAACTGGAGAACGTTTAAACTGCTCTACATGTTCTTCCGTGATTTCTCCGCCCATAAAAACAATTCCATCGACTTGCTTTTCTAATAAAGTATTAATTAGGTGGATTTCTTTATCTTTGTTTTGATCAGAATTACATAAAATAATGTTATATTTATACATTGTTGCAATATCTTCAATCCCTCTTGCTAATTCTGCAAAAAAGATACTTGAGATATCTGGTATTATGACTCCGACCGTGGTTGTACGTTTACTTGCTAACCCACGAGCAACTGCATTAGGACGGTACCCTAACCTTTCAATCGCTTCTAATACTTTTTTTCTCGTTGTTGGTTTTACATTCGGATTTCCGTTTACTACACGGGAAACCGTCGCCATTGATACTCCGGCTTCTCTAGCAACATCATAAATTGTCGTATTCACTTTGCGTACGTCCTCCTCTATTTCACTTCCAAATAATGGTTTTCACTATTTTCATGATTTCCAATGCTATCATACGATACATTTCGGAGGTCTGCAATTACTTACTATACTTATATCGACAGGAATGAACTTTTTTTTAGTGAATCGTCCTATTTTTTGTCGAAATTCTTTCTCCTATGTATGATTAGCACTATTTTAATTGTACAATACTTTTAGTTTATTCGTAATTAACGACACTAATTATAGAGTACAGTTTTTTGAACAATCTTTGGATTCTCACCTAATCTGGATTTCATAATTGTATATTGCAAGCGCGTATTCCGGTCTTCTCTTAAGTCCATTTCAACAACACTTTGAACGGTAGTATGTTGGACAACTTTAATCGAATCTGGATCGGCATCAAAAATACTATACCAATCAACATCGTCATCAGAAACTGCTAAAAAATTATTAAGATCGCTTTGGCTCAAATCTGTCACTTTTCTAGTCATTGTATCTGCTAATTCATTGGATAAATATGTTTGATAATATTCAAACAAGTCATTTTTGCTCGCAAACTGCTCTTGAAAAACTTTTATTCCTTCTTCATTAACCGTTGCATCTTCGATAGGTTTTTTCATCATAATCTCTGCTTCTTTTAAAAATGAAATCAGTTGTTCATATTCATACTTATTAACATTTGTATTTGTAATCTGAAAATATTCGATTGGGGTATCCATTTGACCTTCATAATTCGCTTCTTGACACCCACTTGATAATACTACTAGTCCAACAATAATAGCAATGATCCCCTTCACCCTCATCACTCCTACACCATTTTTTGTTAGGATAACTCGAGTTAGTGAGAAGTATACTTTTTTGAAAGCAGTTTTGAGTTTTGAGTGTTGAGTTCGGCTAGTATCGCTTCGTAGTTGCCTTTATATGCTTCGCGTTTGGAGCGGCAGAGGATGTCAGCTTTGTAAGCAGAAAACCTTCTACAACATGTAGAAGGCTCTCAACATTATTAAAGTTTGTATAATCCAGATTCGCGAAGGTCGCCCATAAATTTAGAGAATTGAGCAAAATCCATTTGTTGAGCCGAATCAGAAAGTGCTACCGCTGGATCAGGATGAACTTCTGTCATTACAGCATCTGCACCAATTGCTAGAGCAGCCTTTGCCGTTGGAAGTAGTAAGTCTCTTCTTCCAGTTGAGTGAGTGACATCAACAACTACTGGTAAATGTGTTTCTTGTTTTAAAATTGGCACTGCTGAAATGTCTAGAGTATTTCTAGTTGCCTTCTCGTATGTGCGAATTCCACGCTCACATAAAATAATATTGCCATTTCCTTTAGAAATAATATATTCAGCTGCATTAATAAATTCTTCAATCGTCGCTGATAAACCACGTTTCAGTAGGACTGGTTTATTGACTGAACCTGCTGCCTTTAATAACTCAAAGTTTTGCATGTTTCTTGCACCAATTTGAATAACATCAATATAATCAACTGCTATTTCAATATCTTTAGGATCAACAATTTCACTAATTACAGCCATATCTTCCTCATCAGCTACGCGTTTTAAAATTTGAAGTCCTTCAAGACCTAGCCCCTGGAAGTCATAAGGAGAAGTTCTAGGTTTAAATGCACCACCACGTAGAAGCTTCAGACCTTGTTCTTTTAATACTTTAGCTACGCTTGAAACTTGCTCATAACTTTCAACTGAACATGGGCCTGCAATTAAACGTTGCTTACCATCGCCAATTGTTTCTCCTTTAATATTAACAATTGAATCCTCAGGATGCTTCTTTCGTGAAACTAAAAGAGCTTTTCGATTATCATCTTCTTGAAGCTCAAGGCTCACTTTAAAAATTTGTTTAAAGATATGCTGTAATGTGGAAGTTTCGAAAGGTCCCTCATTATTTTCTGCAATTAAATCTAACATATTTCTTTCTCGAACAGGATCGAAACGATTAACCCCTTGTGCGCTCTTCACCTTGCCGATTTCTTGTACGAGTTTTGCTCTCTCATTAATTGTATCTAACAATTGCAAATTCACTTCGTCTAATTTTTTTCTCAACTCTTCTAACTGTTCATTACCCATTCTAACTCCACTCCTTGTTTAGTATTTAAAAATTTCTAAAAATATGGTACATTTCTTATTATAAGTTACGGATTATTATATACGATTATAAACTACTTGTCACGAACTTTTTCTTTAATAATTAAACGCTTTTAAGTGTTAAAGTGTTTTTTCCTATGCATTATTTTTTTAACAACCATGATACAAAAGGCTGAAAACCGCTTTATATATAACAACTCTAAACTTTAAGAAGGTGTTCAAATGGAAATAAATCAGCAAACGCCAATTTTTGCACTTGATATTGGGACGCGCTCCGTAGTCGGGCTTTTGTTAACGAACAATGAAAATGGTTATGAAATACTCGACTTAGAAATTGAGGAGCATGATGGACGTTCGATGGTTGATGGTCAAATTCATAACGTCATCGCAGTCACTAAAGTGATTACTTCTATTAAGAAAAAACTTGAAGAAAAGCATGGTCAACTGCAAAAAGTTTGTGTAGCAGCTGCGGGACGTTCACTAAAAACGAAGCGAGCAAAAATTGAAATCGATATTTCAAAAAAACCGATTTTTGAACACGAGGATATTTTACATCTAGAGCTTAGTGCTGTTCAAAAAGCACAATATGAGATCGCTCAAGAGCACGAAGGGAAAAGTATCCATTATTCTTGTGTCGGCTATTCGGTTTTATCTTACCAGCTCGATGGTGAGGAAATCGGAAGTTTAGTCGATCAAAGTGGTGAGATTGCTTCTGTTGAGGTGATTGCAACATTTTTACCAAAAGTAGTTGTTGAATCATTGCTTGCAGCCTTAAATCGCTCTGGGTTAGAACTTGAAGCTTTAACGTTAGAACCTATTGCTGCTATCAACGTATTAATACCACCTACAATGAGGAGGTTAAATGTTGCACTCGTTGATATCGGGGCTGGTACATCTGATATCGCAATTACAGATTTAGGAACAGTTACCGCTTACGGAATGGTTCCTGTTGCCGGCGATGAAATTACCGAAGCCATTAGTGATCATTTTTTACTCGACTTTCCAGAAGCAGAAGTCATTAAGCGACAGTTATCTACGCAAGATGAAGTAGTTCTTACCGACATCCTTGGCTTTGAAACCTCTCATACTCGTATGGAAATCGTCGAGCCGATTTCAGGCGCGATTGAAAACCTAGCTTACAGCATTACAACTGAAATTTTAAACTTAAATAAAAAGCCACCTAAGGCTGTCATGCTCGTTGGTGGTGGTAGTATGACCCCCAACTTAGCTAAAACGATTGCTGCTACACTTCAGTTACCTGAAAACAGAGTAGCGATTAGAGGTATTGATGCCATTAAATCTCTAACTATACAAGAAAATATAAATGCTGGTCCCGAACTTGTAACACCAATTGGGATTGCAATTGCTGCAAAAGAAAGCCCTGTAGAATATGTCAGTTGTAAAGTGAATCATCAACAGATTCGACTGTTTGATATTAAACAATTAACGATTGGTGATGGATTGCTTGCAGCAGGTGTTGAACTTTCTAAGCTTTATGGAAAGCCTGGCATGGCGATCATGGTGAAAGTAAATGGCCGTCTTATTTCTATCCCTGGTGAACACGGTATGGCTCCAACTTTACAAAAGAATGGACAAGCATGTAGTTTAGATGACCCTTTAAATGATGGGGACACCATTTTCGTTGAAAGTGGCGCTGATGGTAAAAGCGCAACAGCAACAATTGCTGATGTGATTGAAGTTTTACCTAGAAAATTGATTACGATCAATGAAAAGGAGTACTCTTTAGAAGCATCCATTTTAAAAAACGGAAAAAAAGTTCAATTTTGTGAAGTGGTTGATGATCGTGATGAGATCGTCATTAAGGAAATTAGTACAATAGAAGAAGTTTTTAATACACTGCAGCTTTTTGATGTCATTCAAAGCATCAAGCCACTCGTTATCGAAATAAATGGAAGAAATGTATCCATCATTGATGAAGATTGCCTGTTAAAAAATAATAAAAAAGCAAGTAAAAGCACACCAGTACAAAACGGAGACACAATTACTGTCAAAAGAACTTTAAAGCAACAAATAAATCTTCGGGAACTACTACTCCATGAGAATATTCCGTTCATTCATGAAGTAATGGTTTATTTTAACGGAAAGCCAATTCAGATTTCTCAACCACTTGTAGAAGTAACACGTGGTGATGAACCTCTTCATGAAAAAAGTTATATTAATTCTGGAGATAAACTAACGGTCAAAGTAAAGCAAAAAGAGCCTTTTATCTTCCAGGATATTTTCCGTTTCGTTGATTTTAATTTTACTACTCAAGAAAACAAAATGCTTACGATCCTACGTAATGATAGCACCGCTTCATTTTCAACTCAAATTCATACTGGAGACCATCTTGAGATTAAATGGATGGAAAAAGTAAAAAGCTAGGGAATCCCCTAGCTTTTTACTTTTATTAAGCGATTTTTTTAGCAGCAACTCAAATTTTTAAAAACAAGGCTAGCGCAAAATTGTTAATGCGCTAGCCTTGTTCTCATTATATACTTACACTTTTTCCGATTGTGTTTCTTCATTAGCCGTTTCAGCTGCTTTATTTTCCTCTGTAACCGCTTCGTGCAATTCTGCTACTTCTCTTTTAACCGTTTCAGCAATTTCTGCTCCTGATTCTTGAAATTCTTCTGTTAACTCATCCGCTGACTGGCTTAATTCTTCTACATCTCTTTTGACATTTTCAGTTAATTCTTTCACACGACCTAATAAGTGAGTAGATTGTTCAGAGACAGTTTCTGCGATTACAGAAGACTTTTCTTTTGCTAATGTCGCATATTCAGATCCTTTAACTAAAGCATTTTGTGTTAAATCTGAGGTTCTTTCTTTCGCAACTGATGCTTGTGTGTTTAAGTCTTCCCTTAGTTCTTTACCTGTTTTTGGAGCTAAGAGTAATGCAGATGCGGCACCTACTAATCCACCTACTAGCGCACCAATTAAAAAATCTTTTGTATTCATATCGTTATCATTACTCATCGTTTTCATCCTCTCTACAACAAATTATTTATGTTACCTAGCAAAAATGTTTTGTTAGGTTGACAAACTAATTAGCAGTTAACATCTGTTTTTTTTTGCTCTGCTTCTTTTTTAGATTTCCATTTAGTATAAAGATCGATGATCACATTTCCCCATTGAACCGTTTGGGCAATATTTTCTGACTGCTGCTCTGTTGTTTTTGTCACTGAATCAGATACTTTTCGGATCGAGTTATTTAAACCCGTTAACGAACCACCTAATTCTTTCACAGAATCAAAAACAGTGTTTAACGATTTTGACTTCTCTTGAATATCATCAGCTAATTGATTAGTTCTATGTAATAATTGCGTTGTTTCTTTCGTCAAACCATCCATTTGCTTGTTTAGGCCCTCCATGGTATTGGCCACATTCGTTAACGTTTTTTGCACTGCCATCAATGTTTTTGCAACATAAACAACTAATACTGTAAATGCGACAGCAACAAGTGCAATACTTAAATATAAAATAATTTCCACTTTTCACACCCCCCTGAGGTTATTCTAATAGTTTCCCTTTTCAAATTAATACCCTTAAGTATAAAAATGAAACACTATGCTAATTTTAGCACCTCTATAAATATTCTACAAAATTTTTACTTTCCCTTTTCATTGCGCATAATAAAAGAGACAAATTTTTTTTAAACAGCTAAAGCGAACTCGTTTCAGCAAGCTGAAACATCGAGAAATCAGATGGAGTCTCGACTCCACCTGATTAAAAGTTCCCACCTACGCTACGCGTTGAGGTGGGGGTCTATAACCCTTAAAC
>SKSA01000113.1 GCA_007118195.1 Anaerobacillus sp.
ACTTTTGGGCCACCCTCTTTTATCTTTTTATAATAATAAATTTGATGGTCGATTTTCTCGAACAAGCCTCTAAAATTTGGTACGAATTTATTTAATATAGTATTTCAGCCTAATTTACAATTTTTTTTAAAAAAGGCGAAAAATAAGCTTCAATAATCCATATTATATGTTATACTAATTTTATAAAACAGTCATTTAGTATGACACATTGATGTGGAGGGAGTCATTTATGAAGGGGAAAGTTGCAATTAATGGGTTTGGAAGAATAGGAAGAATGGTTTTTAGAAAAGCAATTCTTGATAATAAATTAGACGTCGTTGCAATAAACGCAAGTTATCCTGCTGAAACGCTTGCTCATTTAATTAAGTATGACAGTATTCACGGGGAATTTATCGGGGAAGTAAAGGTAGAAGGAGAAAATGCTCTTACTGTAAACGGCAAAACAATTCAATTAATTAGCGAACGTGATCCGAAGTTACTTCCTTGGAAAAAATTAAATGTGGATATTGTGATTGAAGCAACAGGGAAATTTAAGACAAAAGAAACAGCATCTTACCACATTGAAGCAGGTGCAAAAAAAGTGGTTATCACTGCTCCAGGAAAAAATGAAGATGTAACCATTGTTATGGGTGTGAACGAAGATAATTATGACCACGAAAATCATGACGTTATTTCAAATGCATCTTGTACAACAAACTGTTTAGCACCAGTTGCAAAAGTTATTGATGAGAAGTTTAAAATTGAGTCTGGTTTAATGACAACGGTTCATTCATATACGAACGACCAAAAAAATATTGATAATCCGCATAAAGATTTACGTCGTGCGAGAGCATGTGGTCAATCGATTATTCCTACGACAACAGGAGCTGCAAAAGCTTTATCTAAAGTACTTCCACAATTAGAAGGAAAAATGAATGGCTTAGCATTAAGAGTTCCCACTCCAAATGTTTCTTTAGTCGATTTAGTAGTAAATGTTGAGAAGGAAGTAACGGTTGAAGAAATTAACCAAGCCTTTAAAGAGGCAGCGGATACTTCATTAAAAGGTATTCTAGGCTTTACAACAGAACCATTAGTTTCAATAGACTTTAATGGCAATGAAAACTCTACAGTTATTGATGGGTTATCGACCATGGTCATTAGTGAGAAACAAATTAAAGTTCTAGCATGGTACGATAATGAATGGGGTTATTCATGTCGTGTTGTTGACTTAGTAAATTATGTTGCAAATGAAATTAAAAAGCATGCCGGCATTGGCGTCTCATAACAATCAATAAAAAAGGCTGTCAAAAATCTTTGGCAGTCTTTTTGGCATTCTTTTATAAATTTCAGGGAATATTAAGTTGTATCGGCCGTCCTTCCTATTAGGCTTGTTTTGATAAAAAATTTCAGGATAATATTGCAAATAAAAATCAAAACAAGTATACTAATTTTCGTGAACTTCATACCATTAAGGATGGGTTGGTTACTTGAAAGGGTTAGGATCTCACTGGACTAACTTTCCCCCGTAGTAATCAAACTTCCTGCATGTTTGAGTAGGCATGAATAATTAATGAAGGGGGATTCAACTATGGAAACAATGGGGCGTCATGTCATAGCAGAGTTATGGGGCTGTGATGTAGAAAAGTTGAATAACATTGGCTTTATTGAACAGTTATTTGTTGATGCAGCTTTAGAATCTGGAGCAGAGGTTAGGGAGGTAGCATTTCATAAATTTGCTCCTCATGGAGTAAGTGGAGTTGTGATCATCTCAGAATCGCATTTAACCATTCATTCATTTCCTGAACATGGATACGCAAGCATTGATGTTTATACGTGTGGGGATCGAATTGACCCGAATGTAGCATCCAATTATATTTCCAAAGGCCTAGGCGCTGAAACTGTAGAGCACGTTCAAGTACCTAGAGGAATGGGACCAATTAAAGTTGGTGCTCCAAAAATAACTGCTTTTTAATTAAGTAAAACAAGAGGTGTGATTTGAAGCACCTCTTTTTATTTTTTTAAAAGAATGAGTATAAATTTTTTGAACTTGGAGAAATATCTAGATCCAAGCCGCTAGGCGGGCACTCTGAGCTTTTTTTAAGGACATTTTCTTAAAGAAAAACAAAAGTATTTCCGAAAATTGCTTAGTATGATTAGCTTTTTTTAAGTTGATTAATTATACTATACATAAATTAAAATAATAAAGGGTGAGACACTTGGGCTTTAAAGACACGTTAAATAAATTTATATCGAACCATACAGAGACAAGAGAAAAACATTCAGATGAAGGATTAAAAACTCGTTATTATAAAGCAATGAAAGATAAAACATTTAATGAGCTGTTAACTATTTTTAATCAAAGCCAGGAATATGAAGTGAAATCAAGTTCGATTGAACGAGGAGAAATTATTGTTGATGGGAAAGGGAAGAAAAAACTATTTCTTGTTGCAACGGTTGTAATGGTTTCGCCTAATAGAACAGCCGTCGATTTTTCTGTTACAACGGAAACGATGTTACCAACAGACTTTGGATACAGTGCAAAGGTAATTAAAGAGATTTATCAAAAGATTGGTCAGCACCTCGAATATGTCGGTTCGGGTTTAGGGAACCAACTTAGTTAGTTTTCCCTCTTGTATATCATATGGATTTTTTATATCATTGAAAGTACAAGCATAATTGCTTAAAATAGTTGTTACTTAACTGTAGCAAAATGATGGAGATGATGGATATGCGTTGTCCAACATGTGATCATAACGGTACTAGAGTACTTGATTCACGACCAAGCCATGAAGGGCGTTCTATTCGAAGAAGAAGAGAGTGTGAAGCTTGTAATTATCGCTTTACTACTTTTGAAATGGTAGAGGAAACACCATTAATTGTAGTAAAGAAAGATGGTAATCGTGAAGAATTTAGTAAGGATAAAATTCTTCGTGGACTCATTCGTGCATGCGAAAAACGACCTGTTCCTCTGCAAAAGCTGGAAGAAATCGTAGATAAAGTAGAGAGAGATTTAAGAAATGCCGGTACACCTGAAGTGAAAAGTGAAGATGTCGGTGAATGTGTGATGGAATACTTAGCCTCATGTGATGATGTTGCTTACGTACGCTTTGCATCTGTTTATCGCCAATTTAGAGATATCAACGTCTTTATCGACGAATTAAAAGAACTATTACAAAAAGAAGAAAAGAAATAAACGGAGCTTAAGACGACGATCTTTGGCTCTTTTTTATTTCAGTGTTGAGTGTTGAGTGAAGAGTGTTGAGTTTTGAGTTAGTGAAAGTTTTGCTTCGAAGTAATTGGTTTCAGCTTATTTTATTTGTTTGAAAAGTTATTTCCCTGTTCTTTTTATAAAAGTTCAGCTTTATTGAATTCACTTTAAAAGCAAATGTAACAATATTTTAAAAGATACTTCGAAGCTCTACCCGCAAGCAACTCAAAACTCAAAACTCAAACTCTTACCGAAATTAAACAGTTATGGTTGTAAAATATCCTCTTATTTTGTCTAATGTTCGCAATAAACGTGTTAAAATAGATTAGTAAATTAATAATATAGGTGATGAAAAAATGGCTTTACATTGGATGCATTTATTACCGGTTGATCGATACTTCGTTCGAACAACTTCAGTGATTAATGAAATTGATCGGAAAATTACTACATTATTATATCAGCCTTTAATAGGCGCTATTGCTCATAGCCTTTATTTTGCGTTAGCTAGTGAGTTAGAACAAGATCAATATACAAGTGAAGAAACCACACATAAAACGTTAATGACGATGATGGGACTTCCTTTAGATAAAATTTATGAGGAGCGAAAGAAGCTAGAAGGAATTGGGCTCCTAAAGGTTTATAAAAAGAAAGAAGAAGATACAGTTACCTATTTATACGAGTTACAAAAGCCATTCTCCCCTCTTGATTTTTTTAAAGACGATCTATTAAGCGTGTATTTATACAACCGTGTAGGGAGACATCGTTATTTACAATTAAGAGACCGTTTTACGTTAGATAAGTTAGATAAAGATAGCTTTAATAACACTACTCTTTCTTTTAGTGATGTTTTTACTTCATTACATCATTCGGAAATCTCCTCTCAACAAGGAGAATTATCAACTTCCTTAGCAATTGAAGACAATCAAGAAATTGTCAGCCGTAACGTGCATTCATATAAAATTTTAGAAGACACATTTGATTTCTCATTGTTAACTGCTCATTTGTCGAGCATGATTAATCCGAGAAAATTATTTACAGATAAAGTAAAGGATACAATCGTCCGCCTAGCATTTGTTTATCGAATCGATCCACTGGAAATGAGTAAAGTTATTCAAGATTCATTATTACAAGATGATACCGTTGATTTAGATGTATTACGAGAAAAGGTAAAAAATTGGTATCGATTTACGAATACTAGTGAACCACCAGCCCTAGGATTAAGAACACACCCTGAACAATTTCGCACGATGGTTGGAAAAGCTCCGACAACGGAAGAAGAGGAAATGGTTTTACATTATGAAACAGCATCACCGTTAACTTTATTGGAAAGTAGGTCTGACGGCGCTAAAGTTCCGGTAGCGGATGTGAAAATTGTCGAGTCGTTACTCCTTGATTATAAGTTACTTCCTGGTGTGGCTAATGTGCTCGTAGATTTTGTGCTAAGAATGAGTAATATGAAGTTGCCAAAACCGTTGGTAGAAAAAATTGCTGGTCAATGGGCGCGTAAAAATGTAAAAACAGTTAAAGAGGCAATGGAATTAGCGAAGACAGAATTTAAAGACCGCAGTCAATGGAGTCAAAAGTCTGAAGTTGCTGCTACAAAAGATAAGTCTCCTAAGAGACAATCTTCAAATCGTTATGTGAAAAAAGATCGTCTGCCCAAATGGTTAACTGAGGAGAAAAAGGAAGCCGTACCCGAACAGGATGACGATTTAGCCAAACTAAAAGAAGAGCTTGAAGGTAAAATGAAACAATTTAAATTACAAAAGGAGGTTTAGTCGGTGGAATCTATCCAACAAGCGTTAAAGAGAATGCCAAATTCTAAAAATATTTTACATCAATTCCAACGAATTAAAGAGGAAGTTCTATCTGACAAAGCTATTCTACAATTTATTCAGGCTCATCCAACGATTCCAGAAGCGGAACTTGATCGGAATATTACCCGTTTATTTGAATTTCGTAATGAACGAAATAATTGTTTGCGTTGCACAAGCTTAGAAACATGCCCCAATTTAATGAAAGGGTATAAGCCACAGCTATTTCAAGAACGAAATCAAATTCATATTTGCTACAATAAATGTGAGAAAAAAATGGCAAATGAAGAACGAAGCAGGCAGCAAACGCTCATTAAAAGTTTATATGTCCCTAAAGACATCCTTTCTGCGTCGTTTGAAACTCTTCATCAAGATAACCGGTCTAGAATTACAGCGATTGCTAAAGCTTTTGAATTTGCCTCGACGGCCAATCCAGGTGAGTCAGGGAAAGGGCTTTATTTTCATGGGCAATTTGGTGTAGGAAAAACATACATTATGGGGGCAGTAGCCAATTTATTAGCCGAACGGAACATTGCCTCTATGCTCGTTTATACGCCTGATTTTTTCCGTGAACTTAAAAGTGGAATTCACGATGGTTCCTATATTGAGAAACTTGAAATTGTGAAAAATGCGTCTGTTCTCATTTTAGATGACCTCGGTGCTGAGACGATGTCTAGTTGGATAAGAGATGATATACTAGGTGTCATTTTGCAACATAGAATGCTAGAGAAACTTCCGACGTTATACACGTCAAACTATGATTTTGAATTGCTAGAGGAACACTTGGCCTATTCACAAAAAGGAGGGGTTGAGCAACTAAAGTCAAAACGAATTATGGAGCGCATCCGCCACTTTGCCGAGCCGGTTTATATTGAAGGGGAAAACCGAAGAGGGTGAATGTGAATTGTAAATTATACATTCACCATGAAAATATGTTACGATAATACTAGAGAATTACCTAGTAAAATATTGATTTTTTTAATAGATTTTAGAATATAAATAATAAATCGACCGACAAATTTACATCCTAGCTGGTGACGGTAAATCGTCATGAAGGTTTTGTATGTAAATACATTTATGCTGGCCGAGTTTTTCGAGCGAGCCTCTAAAATTCGTTAGAAGTTGCTCCTGCGGTTACTCGTCGCAAAGCCGCACGATGCCTATGCTAAGAAGCGTGACATGATGTGATTGAGGTCAGTAGCTTTACAGCGAAGCGAGAGAACTTGGCCAGCATTTACATTCTAAATGGTGACGTCGCTACGTCATGGTGGTTTTGTATGAAAAAGAGAGAGATGGGGGTTATATGATGACAATTGATCATATTCTTGAGCGCGCGGTTAATGGTGGGCGCTTAACAATTGAAGATGCTATTTTATTATATGAAAGTGATGAAGTTGAAAAAATTGGTGCTGCCGCAAATGAAGTTATGAAAAAGTGGCACCCTGAACCAATCACGACTTTTGTCATTGGTAGAAATGTTAACTACACAAATGTTTGTGATACGTATTGTCGCTTTTGTGCATTTTATAGAGCACCAGGAAGTGAAGGTGGCTATGTATTAGAAGATGAAATGATTTTAGAAAAGATTCAAGAAACTGAAGATGTTCATGGAACAGAAATATTAATGCAAGGTGGAACACACCCCGATCTTCCACTTAGCTATTATACAAACTTACTAAGAAAAATTAAGGAACGTTTTCCAAACATTACGATGCACTCTTTTTCTCCAGCAGAAGTGTGGAAGATCGTTGAAGTATCAGGACTAAGTTTAAAAGAAGTGTTGTTACAACTGAAAGAAGCAGGTCTAGATTCAATTCCTGGCGGTGGAGCAGAAATTTTAGATAACCGTACAAGGCAAAAAATTAGTAAGCAAAAAGGCTCTTGGGAAAAATGGATTGAGTGTATGAAAATGGTGAAAACTGTTGGAATGCATGGAACAGCAACAATGGTGATCGGTTTTGGCGAATCGTATGAAGAACGAGCGTTACACCTTCAACGTATTCGTGATGCTCAAGATGAAGCAAACTGCTTTTTGGCATTTATTCCATGGACGTTCCAGCCAGATAACACAAATTTAAAAGCTGAAAAAGTAACTCCAGATGAGTATTTAAAGAATTTAGCGATCTCAAGATTGTTCTTAGATAATATTTCTAATTTCCAATCTTCATGGGTAACGATGGGCCCAGAAATCGGTAAGAAATCTCTTTCGTATGGTTGTAATGATTTTGGTAGTACGATGATGGAGGAAAATGTAGTTTCCGCGGCTGGAGCAACTCATAAAGTAAATACGAACTTAATTTTACGATTAATTCGTGAAGCTGGAAAAACTCCTGCACAACGCGATACAAAATATAATACTTTACGTGTTTTTAATGAAGAGGAAAAAACAGATAAAGATTTTGTGATGCAAAATTAAATACTAAAAGGCTGTCCCAAAACAAAGTAACAGACATTGTTAGGCACGTAAATATAGATGGATAATTAATGTATACTCCTATATTTAGTAAGCTTTCCTGATGTCTGACACTTGTGGGACAGCCCCTTTTGTTTTTTTGACCTGAGTTCGGTTCATAGAACACTCTATGTAAGATTATTTATAAACAAAATTATAAACAGGTTCACTAAGTTTTCTTTAATTTAAAACATTTAATCATTTTTTAGGATAAGCTCCCATATACATGTAAAGAAAAATGGACACTAGATCGTAATTTGCGTCTAATTGTTGTGTGGGAGGGGCTTTCATTGATAGAGATATATTTGCAAAATAAGCTCGATCGGTATGATTTATTTAAAGAATTTAAGGCTGGGCTTCATGCCTTTATTAAAAATGGTGTAGTTGAACTTTCGTTAGCTAGTGACAGATTAATCATAAAAATCGAAGAAACGTTTGATTTTGACGAAACGATAAAGCCGGTAATTACTGAAGTATTAAAAAAGCATGTGATTGAAACAAAGGAGGAAATATGGCTTTTAGATATTATTAGTAATATCTTTTTTTATGATGACCGTGAAGAGCAAGCGCAAATATTAGCCATGGCGAAATCAATTCTTGCTGGAGAACGTTTAGATCTTCCAAATGTGTCAAAAGTTTTTTCAACCGAAAAAATTATTTATGATGCTTTTTCAGAATTTTTATCAAGGGATTGCAGTTTTTGCTACGAATCATTTTTGACATTTCGCTTAAAAAGTTATTTAGATAAACTTATTGATTGTGTAGAAATGTCTATTGATGAATATCAACTTGAGCAAGAATATCAAAATTTAGTGGAAAGTTTTCGCTATTATATAAAAAAGCGCACGCCTAAACTAAATTGTATTCATCTTGTTATAGATAAGAGTTTTTCTTTTTATGATGAATATTTTCACCTTATTACGGATGAGAAACTTGAAAACTATTTAGACCGGGAGATTATTTTTGAGAAGGGCATCCCAATTCAAGAAATGGTTATTAGCCCACTTGTTAGTATTGCACCAAAGGAGATCCATCTGTATAGTGATGAAATGGAACATGGAGTTATCCAATCGATTCAAAATATTTTTCAAGAAAAAGTAACAATATATAGTAAAGATTGTTTCGGTCAAAATCGCTGCAAAATAAAGTTTTAAATGTTGGATATAAAATACACTTGATTTTCTGCAAAGAAATTCATATAATACGTACATATGATAATTATATCCAACAAAAGTTTTGATGAGGACATGAGTTTTATTTTACGGTTCAAAGAGAGGGAAGTAGTGCTGAGAGCTTCCTAACACGAAAATAATTCTTACCACCTCTGAACTTCAGTAGGGAACTAATAGTA
>SKSA01000083.1 GCA_007118195.1 Anaerobacillus sp.
CCGATGAAAGATGGGGTTATTGCTGATTTTGATACAACTGCAACGATGATGAAATATTTCATTAGACAGGCTCAGAAAAACAGATCTATTTTTACAAGGAAACCGAATGTGATGGTTTGTGTTCCTTCAGGAATTACAGCTGTTGAAAAAAGAGCTGTCGAAGATGCAACGAAGCAAGCGGGTGCCAGAGAGGCATATACGATTGAAGAACCTTTTGCGGCGGCAATTGGTGCCGATCTACCTGTTTGGGAGCCAACTGGAAGTATGGTAGTTGACATCGGTGGTGGAACGACAGAAGTGGCGATTATTTCTCTAGGTGGAATTGTTACGAGCCAATCAATTCGTGTAGCCGGTGATGAGATGGATGATGCAATTATTCAATACATTAAAAAAATGTATAATTTAATGATCGGAGAGCGTACAGCAGAAGCAATTAAATTTGAGATTGGTTCGGCTGGGGTTCCTGAAGGAATTGAAGATATGGACATTCGTGGGCGAGATTTAGTAACAGGTTTACCGAAAACAATTACAATCACGGCAACTGAAATCGCCGAGGCTCTTGCTGATACAGTTAATACGATTATTGAAGCAGTGAAAAATACGTTAGAGAAATCTCCGCCAGAATTGGCAGCTGATATTATGGATCGAGGGATTGTTTTAACTGGTGGTGGTGGATTACTACGTAATTTAGACCGCATTTTAAGTGATCAAACACATATGCCTGTGTTAGTAGCTGAGAATCCTTTAGATTGTGTAGCCCTTGGGACAGGAAGAGCGTTAGAAAATCTTCATTTATTCCGTTCGAAGGCAGGAATTACAGTACGTTCAAATCGTAAGTAAGTAGGTGTGATCAATGCCCCCATTTTTCTCAAATAAAAGACTAATAGTGCTTCTCGTTAGTATTATTCTGTTGGTGGCATTAATTGGCTATTCCATGAGTGATCGACGAAGCTTAACATGGCCTGAGCAGTTCATGAAAGACTCAGTGGGCTGGGTCCAGTCCGTGTTTAATAAACCCGCTCATTATGTAGCGGGTTTATTTGAGGATATTAATGAAATGAGAAATTTATATGAAGAAAATCGAATATTAAAAGCACATTTGGATGACTACGCACAAATGGCTGTAGAAGTAAATGTTCTTAGGCGTCAAAATGAAAATTTAAAGGAAGCATTAGATATAAAAGAAAGTCTTTTTGACCATGACTTAAAGCCTGCCTTAGTCATTCATCGCTCACCTGACCGTTGGAACGAGTTTGTCGGTGTAAATAAAGGCGAGCAGCACGGGGTTGAGGTCGATATGGCAGTCATCACTTCTAAAGGCCTAGTAGGTAAAGTGAGATACGTCTCACAATTTACGTCTACTGTGCAACTTCTAACTGATCATGATCGTACAAATCGAATTTCTGCAATGGTCGATGCTGAAGATGGTGAAGTATACGGATTTATTGAAGGATATGATGAACAAACGGGTGCGCTAATGTTGAGAAAAATTGAAGCAGATGCCCATATCGAAGTAGGTCAAACTGTCATTACGTCAGGATTAGGTGGTATTTTTCCTAAAGGACTATTAATAGGTGAAGTAATGCGTGTTGAAGCAGATGAATATGGTTTAACGAAAAATGCTTTTATTGAGCCATCAGCTAGCTTTCATAATTTAGATTATGTATTAATCATAAAGCGCGGTGCTCCTACGGTGGAAGCAAGTATTTTAAATGATGGGGAGGGGGGCTAATGATGATTCGCTTTCTCCTCCCTTTTGTTATTTTCTTTCTTTTTATAATTGAAGGAACCGTCTTTCAAGTTTTCTCACCAGAGCGCTTCGGGTCTGAAGCGATTATTATTCCTCGTTTTGCCTTTCTAATTGTCATTGTAATTACGATTTTTTTAGGGAGAACTACAGGGGGGATTTATGCACTTATTCTAGGCTTATTTCAAGACGTCATTTATACCCATGTTTTAGGCGTTTATATTTTCAGTATGGTTTTTACTGCTTATTTGTTAGGGTTTACATATAAAATTTTTCAAAAAAATTTGTTTTTATTAATGATAACAGCAGTTTTCGGAACGCTAATTCTTGACTATCTTGTTTATGGAATTCATTTTATGGTTGGAATTACAGAGCTTGCTCATGAACGATTCTTTTATGAACGACTTTTACCTAGCTTAGTTGTAAACAGTGTATTTATGATTATGTTTGCGTATCCGTTACGAAAAATTTTATTGTTTTTACAAAAAAGTGACGATGTTGAAGAAAAAATAAACAAAAGAAAAAAGGATTTTAGATGGCAACGTTGAATAAAGGAAAGTTGAGGTGAACTTTGGATCATGCAAAAAACAAACTATGTTACAATTAGAGGAACCAAAGAAGGCCTAATTTTATTTTTAAACGACGAATGTTCGTTTTCTGAACTAGTTAGTGAGCTTGAAGATAAGCTTTCCTCAAAATATTCTCAAACACGAGAAGGGCCGGCAGTTGAAGTGAAGGTATCTGTCGGTAATCGTTATTTAAGCGAGGAACAAACAAAGCAAATTCAAACAATTATTAATGATAGGAAAAAATTAGTGATTAACGCCTTTGATTCCAATGTTATTACAAAAGATGAGGCTGAAGCCCTAAAGAAAGAGGCACAAACAGCAACGGTTGTTAAAGTAGTTCGCTCAGGGCAAGTGTTACAAATCACAGGTGATCTTCTCTTATTAGGTGATGTAAACCCAGGAGGAACCGTCATTGCCACAGGAAATATTTACGTTATGGGTGTTTTACGGGGAATAGCCCACGCGGGGTGTGATGGTAATAAGGATGCTGTCATATCAGCATCGAAAATGGAGCCATCACAATTGCGAATTGCTGAAATTGTCAATCGTTCACCAGATACGAAAGATAACGAAGTTCATGAAATGGAATGCGCCTATATCGGCAAAGACAATAAAATTGCGATCGAACGTGTCCAACATTTGGGTAAGTTACGTCCGAAAATAACAAACGTTTAACAGTTTTGAGTTAGGAGTTTTGAGTTAAGAGTTTGTGAGAATCTTCGCTACGAAGCTTAGTCCAAAACAACTCAAAACTCTACAATCAACACTCAAAACTACATAGAAAGGGGAATGTCGCATGGGAGAGGCGATTGTAATTACTTCTGGTAAAGGCGGAGTTGGAAAAACAACTACATCTGCAAATATTGGGACTGCGCTTGCACTTTCAGGAAAAAAGGTTTGTTTAGTAGATACAGATATTGGCCTACGTAATCTTGATGTTGTTATGGGCTTAGAAAACCGTATTATTTATGACATCGTTGACGTCGTGGAGGAGCGTTGTCGCCTTCACCAAGCATTAATAAAGGACAAGCGTTTTGAATGCTTAATGCTTTTACCAGCAGCACAAACAAAGGATAAAGCAGCTGTAAATCCAGAACAGATGAAAGTCATTGTTAAAGAGTTAAAAGAGGAATATGACTATGTAATCATTGATTGCCCAGCAGGAATCGAACAAGGGTTTAAAAACGCAGTGGCAGGTGCTGATAAAGCTGTCGTTGTGACAACACCAGAAACTTCAGCGGTTCGTGATGCAGACCGAATTATTGGTTTATTAGAGCAACAGGAAAATATGGAGTCACCGCGTTTGATCGTCAATCGAATCCGAAACCATATGATGAAAAGTGGAGATATGTTAGACGTTGATGAAATCGTCTCAATTTTAGCGATTGAATTGTTAGGGATCGTTGCCGATGATGATGATGTGATTAAAGCATCAAACAAAGGAGAACCTATAGCATTTCAACCAAATAGCCGTGCCTCGATTGCTTATCGAAATATAGCAAGACGAATTTTAGGCGAAACGGTCCCGTTAATGTCATTAGAAGATAATAAAGGGATGTTTACGAAAGTAAAAAAGTTTTTTGGAATTAGGTCGTAATCGTTGTTTTTACGTTGGTATCGTATGATGAATAATATTGGAGAAAAGTTAGCGAGATAAATCTTGCTAGCTTTTTAAAGTTTTGGTAACAATAACGGTTGGTAAAGTAAAATGAGGAAGATTTCAGAGGTGATAAATTTGAAGTATAATCCTTTATATGAATTAGCAAAAGCGTGGACAAAAGAAGCAGGAGAAAACTTGCGAAAAAGTGTTCAAGAGACGATAGAAGTTGAGTTTAAAACATCGGCTTCAGACCTTGTGACTAAGAAGGATCGTGAAACTGAACAATATTATGCTGAAAAAATAAAACAGCATTATCCGGAACATTTTATTTTAGGAGAAGAAGGAACTGTTCAAGATCAAGATTATGAGTTTGAAAAAGAAAAAGTATGGGTGATTGATCCGATTGATGGAACGACGAACTTTGTGAATCAAAAAATGAATTTCGTAATTTCCGTTGCCTTTTACGACGAAGGTGAACCAGTGATGGGGATCATTTACGATCCTATTAAAGACGAGATGTTTCATGCTTTAAAAGGAAAAGGAGCCTATATGAATGGTGAAAAAATTAGCCGTTTAAGGGAGGGGTCTCTAAAAGAAGCTTTGATTAGTTTCAATAGCTTTTGGACAATCCCAAATGATAAAGTCGATGGAAAAAAACTTTACCCAATTATTGAAAATGCTAGAGGTATTCGCTACATAGGCTCAGCAGCGTTAGAAATTGCCTGGATATCAATTGGAAGAATTGACGCTTATATAGACTTTCGCCTTTCACCGTGGGACATTGGCGCTGGAATTGTCATCTTAAAAGAGTTAGGTGGCGAAGCAACGACATTAACCGGAGAAGAGATAGATATGACTAACACATCAACGACGCTTTTTTCCAGACCTGGTTTAGCTACAGAAATAAGAAAGTACTTTAACTAATTTACGTGAGGCTGTTCTACAAGTACTGTTCAGTTCGATGAACGACTGTTATTATCGCTAATTATGTTTGGACATTTACTGGAATTGATATTAACTGGGCTCGAGCATTCAGTGGTTATGATCGTTGCCATAACAATCAACGACTATATTAGTGTCTTTATCCAAAAAAGAATGGTTTAATTTAATAATTCATAAAAAGAGATTAGCCGTTATGGTTTATCTCTTTTTTTAGTTAAAAGGTGGCATATCCATTGCGGACAAGTCATATCTTTTATTAATAATTAAAAATTTCACATTATAAATTACTAAAAGCTTCCCAGAGAAGTTAAATCAATTTTAAATTGTAAATTGTAAATTTCACATTAAAAAATAACCTCCATGAATTCACCCACAAAAACTCAAAACTCAAAACTCAAAACTCAAAACTCAAAACTCAAAAAGGGGATGAATAGATGGCGAACAGATTAGATAAAATTCGTCGCAAAATTGAAGCGAGAAGGAAAAAGATTAACCATTCTGTAGGAAAAAAAGAGCGCTCTCAACCTCAGTATTTTCCAAGTCATAGTGAATTTAGAGACGAGCCTGATTATTACTTTCCGGCCGATTCAAAAGGAACAGAGCAACCAGAAGAAAAACTTTTCCGTAAAGATATTTTAATTTTACAAACATTAGTGGCTATTTGTTTATTTTTAGTCGTTGGTATTATGTTTAAGACGGGTGCACCTCAGTTTGAAGGAGCGAGACAATTTGTTCAAAATTCATTTGAAAAAGAATTTCAATTTGCAACAGTAGCGACTTGGTATGAAGATCAATTTGGAAGACCTTTAGCGTTATTACCTACAACGACAAACATAGCCTTAAACGACTACGAAAATGAAGAAATTAATGTCGCTTACGCGGTCCCGGCAACTGGAAAGATAGCGAGAAGCTTTGAACAAGACGGTAAAGGGGTTATTGTTGAAACAACTTCTAACTCCAGTGTCGAAGCAGCTAAAGGTGGGATGGTAAGTTTTGTTGCCGAAGAAGAAAATTTAGGTAAAACCGTTATTATTGCACATAGTGACGGTGGTGAAGCATGGTATGCGATGCTAGATAATGTTGAAGTGAATTTATATGACTACGTTACAGCAGGTACTACAATTGGCACAGTTTCATTACAAGAAAATAAAGGCTTTTATTATTTTGCTTTAAAAGAAGGAGAGACATTTATTAATCCTCTTGAAGTGATCTCCTTTGATTAGTATGCTGTCATTAGTTAAAAAAATAAAAATTAACCCCCTATTTTGGTTTGTGATCGGGATTGGCGTCATCACCGGATATTTCAAGGAAATTATTATGATTTTTAGCATTGTACTCATCCATGAACTCGGTCATAGTGTTGCAGCTCAATACTTTAAATGGAAAATTCGTAAAATAGAGCTTTTGCCATTTGGTGGAGTCGCGGAAGTTGATGAGTACGGCAATCGTCCTTTAAAAGAAGAATTTATCGTTATTATTGCCGGACCATTACAGCACGTTTGGTTAATCGGCCTTTCATTTTTACTGCTGCCATATCAATTTTGGACAGTCGCTGATCATCAAATGTTTATTATGCATAATTTAATGGTGCTTACATTTAATTTATTACCTATATGGCCTTTAGATGGTGGGAAGTTACTGTATTTATTTTATTCGATCAAAATGCCTTTTCAAAAAAGTTTAGAGATTACGTTAAAAACTTCCTTCTTATTATTATGTTTATTTACGGTCACAAGTATATACTTATTTCCATTTCATTTAAATTTATGGGTCGTTCTTTTTTTTCTGTTTTTTACCCATTATTTTGATTGGCGAAAACGGAGCTTTGCATATATGCGTTTTTTAATGGAGAGATATTATCAAAAGTATGAACCCTTTATAGAAACAGTTCCCGTCGTTGTTCCTGAAAAATTAATGGTTCAAGAAGTTCTAAAATCTTTTCGTCGCGGAGTCAAACATAAAGTGATTTTAAAAGATCGTTCGGTCGCTCCAAAAAGAATCATTCAAGAAAAATTGGTTTTAAAAGCATTTTTCGAACAAAAAAAAGCGACAGAACCAATCGGAAATCTTTCACCACCGTGATGTTTTGGTCTTTAGCCGTAAAAGTGGTATAATTTTATAACATTATAAAGGCTAGCCTATCGGTTAGTCTTTTTGCACTATCGACAGAACTCTATCAGTGGAATTGGATGATAGTATA
Source organism: Anaerobacillus sp. (assembly GCA_007118195.1). Taxonomy (GTDB): domain Bacteria; phylum Bacillota; class Bacilli; order Bacillales; family Anaerobacillaceae; genus Anaerobacillus. The sequence continues at coordinate 7,059 of SKSA01000083.1, forward strand.
AGTAGCATTAGCCATAAGATATTGGCTACAAGTCAAGTTTTTCTTAATACTCGTTTAAAAGAGAAGGGATACGAAATTGAAAACATTTATTTTTAATATGATAACAAATGAACAGCGCCTAGCTATTTTAGAAAATAAAAAGGTCACAGAAATTTTCATTGAGCGACCAGCGATCAATAAAGTTGTTGGCAATGTATATAAAGGGAGAGTAGTGAACGTACTACCAGGCATGCAAGCTGCATTCGTCGATATTGGTCATGATAAAAATGGCTTTTTATATCGAGATGAACTCGTTAGTTTTCAACAGCTAGATGAACAAGAAGAACTCAAAAAAGAACGTTCAATTTCCCAATTCGTAACTGTAGGTCAAGAAATTTTAGTTCAAGTAACGAAAGAAGGCTTTGGCAAAAAAGGTCCAAGGCTTACTGAAGTCGTCTCGTTCCCTGGAAAATTTATTGTCTACATGCCTAACGGGGGTTATGTAGGTGTATCAAAGCGAATGCAGACTGAAGACATTCGTGAAAATTGGCGAAAAGTCGGAATGTCGCTTTGCCAAAATGAAGAAGGGATGATTATTCGGACGGCAACAGAAGAGTTAACCGAAGAAAAAGTAGGCCAAGAATTACATTTTTTACGAAAGCTTTGGGAAGACGTTTGGAAGGAAGGCAAAAATTTAAAACCGCCAGCACTGATTCATGAAGACAGTTCACTTTTAGAGAAGGTGGTTAGAGATTTTAATTTTGAGGATGTTGATGAAATAATCATTGACTCAATGAAAGATTATTTACTTTTAAAAGAACTTTTTAATCCATACCCAAGTTTGTTAAAAAAGCTCAATTATTATCAGCAACGTGAAAGTATTTTTTCACATTATAATATTGAAGCAGAGCTCGATAAAGCCCTTCGTAGGCAAGTTTGGTTAAAAACAGGTGCTAATTTAGTAATTGATCAAACAGAAGCGTTAACCGTTTTCGATGTGAATACTGGTAAGTTCACAGGAAAACAAAACTTACAAGACACAATTGTGAAAACAAATATTGAGGCAGCAAAAGAAATCGCCAAACAATTACGGCTAAGAGATATTGGTGGAATTATTGTGATTGATTTTATTGATATGAAGCAAGATAAAGATAAACAAACGGTACTAGATGCCTTTAATAAAGCATTAAAAAATGATCGTACAAAAACGAACGTCTTAGGTTTTACAGGCTTAGGTCTTTTAGAGATGACTCGAAAAAAGGTTCGTCAAAATTTACAGGATAGTGTCTCAACTACTTGTCCTACATGTATAGGCAAAGGAAAAGTTCTTTCTAACGAAGCCGTAGCCCATAAAATTGAACGAGCCCTGTGGGAGTATAAAGGAATGGATAGTGAAGCACTTCTCGTTGAAGCCCCACCAAGTGTCGCTCCTATTTTAAAAGGTGAAAAGGGTATACATATTCATCGTTTGCAAGAGGCTCTTCATTATCAAATTTTTGTCAAAGTGAATCCATGGCTAGCGCCTAACGACTTTGCCATCCGCTTTATTGGAAGTGTGGAGGAAGTTAAATCAAGGTTGTAGAATTTTGAGTTTTGAGTGAAGAGTGTTGAGTTAATCATTAAATGGTTTAAGGGTTATAGACCCCCACCTCAACGCGTAGCGTAGGTGGGAACTTTTAATCAGGTGGAGTCGAGACTCCATCTGATTTCTCGATGTTTCAGCTTGCTGAAACGAGTTCG
>SKSA01000318.1 GCA_007118195.1 Anaerobacillus sp.
GTAGCTTGGATCCGGATAACGAGTAATTAAATCGTAATTGCTGCTTAATTGTTCTTTTAACCATTTAGGTGGCCCTAAAGGGTTCAAATTTGCACTAAAATCCATAATTTCCTGATCTTTATCCATCTTAAATAATTGTTTCAAAGCTTCCGGTTGTCCACCATGATTCGGCCATTTCATTCTTTCACCTCATTTAAATAAATCGAACAAAATACATTGATCAGTAAATTCTTTACACAGAAAGAGCAACGATCATAAAGATAAAAAAAACGATCCAGCCTCCATGCATGTAATAGAGCGATTTGATAATATCTGATGTTACTAGTCTTCGAGAATTGTCCCCCATTGTCGCCCGTACTGACTTAATTCCTTTATAGTAATTAATGCCACCTAATTGAACGTCCATTAATCCAGCGACCATTGCTTCTGACCAGCCACTGTTTGGGCTTGGGTGCTTCATTGCATCACGACGTGTGATTTGCCACGCTTTTTTCATTCTCGATCCTTTAATAAATCTAGCAGAAAGCCATATTGAAAAGGCGGTTAGGCGCGCAGGAATAAAATTGGCGAGATCATCAAGCTTAGCTGACGCCCAACCAAACTGAATAAATTGCTCGTTTTTATAGCCAACCATTGAATCCAACGTATTAATGGCTCGATACACCATTGCTAACGGAGCACCTCCAATAAGCGCCCAAAATAATGGTGCTGTAATTCCATCAACGGTGTTTTCAGCGACAGTTTCTACAGTCCCTCTGACAATTTCATTTTCAGGTAAACGATCTGTATCGCGACCAACGATCATGCTTAAACTTTTTCGTGCTTCATCTAGATCGCCTTTAACAAGAGGGATAAAGACACTTTTAGCTGCATTATGAAGACCATTTATCGCAATTGTTGTAGATATTATGTAAATTTCAATGATTACTCCAACGATAAAGTGCAGCTTATAAGCGAAAAAGACGATCAAAAAAGTGAACAGGAAAACGACAGCTATAACCGTAGCTGTCAGAAAAACTCCTTTAGTCTTGCGATGATCATTACCATTCCATCTTTTTTCTAGTAGCGTGATTAATCTTCCCATTTGAACCACTGGGTGTGGTAACCACTTAGGATCACCAATGATCAAATCAAGTAATACCGCAGCTAATAAAATAATAAATCCAATGAAAAAGACCCCATTAAAAATAGTAAACGGTTCTAGCATCTCTTTTGCAACCTTATAAAATATTTCTGTAGCGCTTCTTGCGTCGCTTTATAAACGGTTTGACCGATCGCTTTTCCAACGATCGTCCCTGAACCAGAATACGATGTTTTTTCTCCCTGCTGCGTGACAGCAAGAAGTAAAGCGTCTGTTGAAGTACCAGTAGCCAGTGTATTTGTTTCGGGATCTTTAATATTAAGGTCTTGTAAAGCCTTTACTTTTGCCTCTGTTGCAGACATAAAACCATTCACTAATGCTCCATCTGTAAAATGAGCATTAACAAAAACCATCGTATTTATCGTTCCAACTTGAGCATTGGATTCTGATAAAACCCCGTTCGAAATATCAATCGCATTACCGGTTCCTGCGGTTACAACGACCATCAATTGCACGCCTTCTATTTGCTTTTTGGCAATTACGAGATCTTCTAAATTCACTGCCGTCATCATTCCAACCGCTTGTTCAGATGGGATTTCGTATTTGTTCATCCAATTTTGTAAATCTTTTTTCGGATCCGAACCGTTGTAATGCTTTTCAACATGAAAATTACAAAAATGCTTTAGCCACTGAATTCCTTCTCCGATAACTCCATTAGATATAGTACGTAACGGTCGTTCAAACTGAACATGAATGCACTCACTGTTTTTTTCTATATGAAAAAAGTCAGGGAAATTTATTATTTCGCTCGAAGTAGCGTAGTTTGGCGTCATAAGTAGTTGCGGTTTAGGTATCGTTGGGTGTGACTGTGTTCTTACGTCAACTTCATAAACTTTTTTTAATTGCTCTTCTTTTCTTAACGTATCAACGTCTCCTACCTCTAGAAATGTCCCTTTATGAAGTAAGGCAATCCGATCAGCATAAAGGGAAGCAACGTTTAAGTCATGAAGGATCGCAAATATTGTTAAGCCTTTTGATTGTTGCCACTCTTTTAATAAATCGAGCATTTGAAACGTATGCTTAATATCCAAATGATTGGTAGGTTCATCTAAAAGTAATATTTCTGGTTGTTGTGCCAAAACTTTCGCTAATAAAACACGTTGCTTTTCTCCACCGCTGATCATCCGGAATTGCGTGTGGCGATACTCTTTAGTTTTTGTCATCTCCATCACATTTTCGATCACTTGTTTATCCGATTTCGAAAGTGTCTTCAAGATGCCTTTTTGGTGTGGAAAGCGACCGAGACTAATAATTTCTTCCACTGTATAATCAAAAGAAACATTTACTTCTTGAGTAAGTACAGCGACTTTTTTTGCTTTTTCTAACTTTGAAAGAGAAGAGATTGATTTTCCACTAATGAGAATGTCACCTTTTTGACTTGGCAACTGTCCTGTAATCAGCTTAAAAAGTGTCGTTTTCCCACTTCCATTAGGTCCAAGAAGTGCAAAAAACTCCCCTTTTTCAATTTCAAAATCAAGTCCCTTAATAATAGGAGTATTCGTATACCCACCTACAAGATTTTCAACCTTAATCAATTCCCTTCCCCCTTCCAACTCGTTCTCTAACCAATAAGGCCGCAAAAACGGGTGCGCCTATTAATGCTGTTATGACACCAATCGGTAATTCTTTCGGAGCGATGATCGTTCTTGCCACTAAATCTGCTAAGATGAGGAATGCTCCTCCGACGAGCATTGATAGCGGAAGAACATGGCGATGATTCGGGCCTGTGACAATTCGAACGAGATGAGGAATCACAAGACCTACAAAGCCAATAGAACCTGAAACTGCGACTGCTGCTCCCGTTAACAAAGAGGCACCAATTAAAATATAGATCTTTGCTCGCTTAACATTGACTCCAATATGATCTGCAGCCTCTTCCCCTAGTGCTAAGGCATTTAATTCTCGATAGTGAATGAGAAGGATAAACGAGCCAAAAAGCATAAACGGAATCATCAGTTGAACATGACTCCAACCTCTCATACCTACACTTCCATATAACCAATAAATAATCTGCGTCATCGAATCACGGTCACCTAGGGAAATAATTAACGAAATAATCGATCCTATAAATGCACTTACGATGATCCCTGCCAAAATGATCGTTTCGATCGCCATACTTCTACTACTTAACCGAACTAAACCAAACACGACTCCTAAAGTAATAAAACCACTAATAATCGCTACAACAGGAAGTGTATAGCTTCCTAAACCAACAATCGTTACTTGGAAAAATAAAACGAATACCGCCCCTAAGGCCGCCCCTGAAGAAACACCGATCGTATATGGATCTGCCAGTGGATTACGTAATAATCCCTGAAACGCAGCACCTGCTAAGGCTAACGAAGCCCCTACGCAAAGGGCAAGTAAAACTCTTGGTAACCTGATATTCCAGATAATCATTTCTTCATTTCTAGGAACATCATTTAGCCAGTCTAAATATATTGGTGTAGTAACGATATGATTAATAGTATTATCAGCGATAATATTAAAGGTATTAACAACGGTAATATTTAAGATCGTGGGCACTGGGATAGTGACACTACTAACTAATAAACCAAGAAGGGTCGTACAAAGTACAAACCCTCCACTTAACACATATAGCCAAACAACCTTATTGCTTAAATATTTCCGGATAGATAAACTCTGCAAGTGTTTCAACCCCTTCGATTAAACGAGGGCCAGGTCGTACAACGGTATCATTTTCAACATCAAATACTAGTTCATTTTTGATCGCAGAAACCTCTGCCCATCCGTCACGTCCTAGAACACCATCTTTTGGACTCTCTACATAATAACCATAGGTAGTAATAATAACATCTGGATTTAATTGAACGATTTCTTCCTCCGTCAACTTCACCCAACCTTCTTGCTCTCCTGCAGCGTTAATCGCTTGAATAGACTCAAGCATCTCGTGCATAAATGTCCCTTTCCCTGTCGTAAAAATATCTGGGGCTGGCGAAACTTCCACCCAAACTTTCTTTTTCTCGGTTACTGCTTCTGCTTTCTCTTTGATTGCTGCAAGACGTTCCTGCATATCAGTAATGATTTCTTCTGCTTGTAGCGTAGCGCCTGTGACACTACCGATTAATTCAAACGTTTGATATACATCAGCAAATGAAGAGGCACTACCTACTACAACAACGTTGATCCCTGCTTCTACAAATTGATTTAAAATATCAGGATAATTTTGATAATGATAACTTTGTACTAAAGCTAGATCAGGAAGTTGTGTTAAAATTAGCTCGACATTCATATCTTGTGCGCCTACTTTTTCAATATCTAACACTTCAGCCGGATAGTTACAAAAATCAGAAACACCGATAATTTTATCGCCTAGTCCAAGTGCAAAAGAAATTTCAGTAGTACTAGGTTGTAAAGAAACAATCGTTTCAGGCTTTTCTTCAATTGTAATATCTCTACCGGCATCATCAGTGACCGTTACCGGAAATTGTTGCTCTCCTAAACCTTCATTTGAATCCTCTTCTTCACTTTTTTCCTCTTCATTCGTTATTTCCTCATTAGAAACTTCTCCATCTTGAGTGTTTTCCTGTTGGACTTCTTCTGTACTACAACCAACAACGATAGCCATCGCTAACATTATAACAAAACTGAGAAGTCCCCACTTTTTGAAAAATTCGTTCAACATTTTTATTCCCCCTAATAGTATTAGCAACAAAAAAACGCATTTCCAAAGGAAAAGCGTTGAATGTTAAAAAGGCACTTTATGTATTCTCAGTTACTTGCAAACTAGAGAAAGTTCGGTAATCTATTATTGATTACGTAGATTACTATGCACTTTAAACATCCCTTTCCTCGAAGGAGCTTAAAAACAAAATAGGCAGGTCTCCTGACTTACGCTTCAACAGTTGGCTATCCTTCCCATGTTTCATCTTACACAGTGGACTTGTTTAGCTTTCCTCAACGTTTACAGTGGCGGGACCGTGTTGGAGTTTCACCAACTTCCCTTTTCACCTTGAGCATTCATTAACGAACATTCAAGGAACCTATATGTCAAATATTCAGTTTTTTTGCGCTAATGTCATTATAAAGTAATTCTTTACTCTTGTAAATTGAAATTTTTAATTTAGAAACGGTTTGTTTCCGTAACCCTAGCAGATGAGAGTGTCGCCATCTCTTTTTATATTTTTGTAGATGCTCGTAAAATAATGCCCTTTACAAAATAATTCCGTTTAGAGTGGACCGATTCAAATGTTGCTATTTTACTCACTCTTAATGGCTTAATTTTATCGTTAGCAACCTTTATGACTCCTTATTTATTAGAAAAGCGGGCTTAAAACGCCCGCAAACATAAAATACATCGCGACCATTACTACCAAAACTATCTTTTAAATATAATGTATCAGATAGAGCAAACATTTCATCCAAGCTTTGACTATTTGAAAAGAGTTTCGTTATTGGGAGATTATTTATACTTATTTAACACTTCCAAACCCTCTTAACTTCACATTGACATTCACATTAATTTTCGCCTCTGGATAAATCTCCTCTTTCCAATCCATCTCTTGCCACTCCTCATACTTTGAACTGTTTCTCACAAATTGTCCTATTCCGATATTATCGGCCTGCTTTTGTTGCATTTCTTTAATTAAACGCTCACTCACTTCCTCTATATTCGCTGCAAGTTTCTTTTCTATTTCTTTTTGTACTTCGTCATCTGATAAATCTAGAAGACCGGTATACTCACTAATACTACCTTCCACTTCAACATTTACATCAATCTCTGATGGAGAATTCACTTTCACTTTCCGCTTAGATTTTAACGTCGTAAATGTCATGTATAAATAGCTTTCTTTCTCCTCATCATCCAAGATCATTTCCTTTGTCATATCTCCACCAACATAATCTCCATGAAGCATCATAAAAATCCTTGCATCCACTGGATTAATTGTCATCACTAGACGCTCACCAGAAAATAAACCGAGTCCATCAACAATGATTTCCTCTATCCCTTGTTTAATAACCGGGACAATTGGATCAATGCCATCGTCATGAAAAGCCCTTTTAAACTTATGTAACGAAGTATCTGCCGTGATTAATGTTTTTGCTTCCTTATCAATTAATTCAAATATGTACCTACTCGTTCGTGGGTGCTCTGGGTAATCACCTATTAATAAATCTTTACTACTACCGTTAACAACGATAATCTTTAAATTTAAACCGATGGTATGATCTCGCAGCAGTGTATCCATCGTATCAAAAATACCTATCTCCGCTAAATTCCGACTAAAAAGCGCGGTTCTTAATTGACCACTTACTAACGCTCGATCGGTTTTTCGGGCAAGTTTCATTCTCCCTTCTTTACTCGTATGAGCAATCGTTGTTAAAACTTCTCGATCTTTTTCTGCCGTAGGCGTAATTTGTGGCATTGCTACCGTCAAAATTAAAACCCCTTCTTCCTCAGCGTCGTCAGCTTCGTTCAGTTCATAACCGACACTGTGAATAAAGCCTAAATCCTCAACAATTTTCTTTTCTGGACACCCAGTAAGTAGAAAAGACGTTAAAATAAGAACAACTAGTAGCAGATTACGCAATTTTATTTCCTCGCTTTGCTTTAGCTTTTTGTAGCCATAATAAAAGGAGAAGTAGCAAAGGAAAACTGAATGAAAAAATGGTTTGCAAAATGGCGATCACATTTAACAATTCATCAACCTCCCTCTTAATTTCAAAAAACAAACTACTAAAGAACGTACTTCCTACAATGATCAACATTAACCACTTTTCCTTTGTCTTTATAAAAATCCTTTTTGTTGCCTGAAGCGCACCCCAGTAATAAAAGGTAACCGTAACGATGATTTTTATGAAGAAAATCACAAACACGATATTTTCGATCCGTTCAATTAAGGGGGTTTCCATAAACTTCAATAAATTTTGCATGGGGTAAAGAATTCCTTTTACTTGTTCAAAGCTATAAAAACCCATAGCTACAAAACAAACAGATACATAAATAAACGTTGTAAATAAATGACCAGCAATTACAGCCTTGCCAAACTTACCGTCATTTTGTACGTAAGGGAATAAAAAAAGAACTAGCTCAAAGCCAAGAAAGGCCGTATATGCCTCAAATCCTTTTTCAAATGGATCGATTTGTCCCTTAAAAATAAATGGGGTAAGACGCGTAAAGCTAAATTCAGGAAATAATAGAAAAAGTAAAAAAATGGTCCAAATCGTCATAAAGAAAAAAAGTAGGGTAATCTTACCCATGTTATAAATCCCTTTACTTAAAAAAAATAATGCAGTAATTAGGAATAAAATTAAAAAAGAATTCGCACTTACTTCCGGAAACATTGCATTTTGAATTAATATAATATAATTTTTAGCCACTAAAACTGCAAGTAAACTAAACGAAACAATCATAAATAAGTAGATAGGATAACATAACCATTTAGGAAAACTCTGTTCTAATATCGTGAAAACAGATTGTCCATTCCCCTTTTTGTAAACAAGAATAATGAAGACGATGTTGGCTAGAGCCACTGCTGATAAAGGAAATAGCCCCAACCATCCATTCGTGCCAAATGCTTCTGCAACTATTCTTGGCAACGCAAATAAAATAACACCCGATTGGATCATGTAAACAATGACAGCTATTTGCGTATAATGTAGTTTTTCATTCATTATCATCGTCCTTTATTGCTTCATTTTATTTAGTTCTGTATTACTAGTTTTCGTTTGCGTCGGTCTACGCTTCATCGCCCAATACGGACCACGAATAAACGTATCAACCCAATCGCGCCAATAGAACGGAGTAACTGGGATAAGGTAAGGCGTTTTTAAGCTCGTTAAACTAACGATATGAATCGACACCAACCCTATCCCTAAAATGATCCCAAAAACACCTAAATACCCAGCTAGTATAATTAATAGAAAACGAACGATCCGGATCGAATTACTCATGTTATAGTTCGGTAATACAAACGAGGCAATCGCTGAACTAGCAACAGCGATAATTAAGACATTACTAGTAAGTCCTGCCTCAACTGCAGCTTGTCCAATGACGATCCCGCCAACAATCCCGATTGTTTGCCCAATTTTTGTCGGTAATCTCGCTCCTGCCTCTCTTAATAATTCAATCGTAATTTCCATTAATAGCGCTTCAATAAGTGGTGGAAAGGGGACTCTTGCTCTTGATTCTGCTAATGTGATTAATAAGTCTTCTGGTAACACTTCATAATGAAATGTAATAACAGCAACATATACTGCGGTAAATGTAAGCGTAATAAAAATCGCTATTGCCCGTAAAAGTCGAATACTTGTTCCGATTAACCAACGTTGATTATAATCATCTGGAGATTGAATAAATTCAAAAAAACTAGCAGGGGCACTAATGGCGATCGGACTAGTGTCTAAAAGCATGACCATCTTCCCTGACACTAATTTCGAGCGAACAACATCAGGCAATTCGGTATTGTAATATTGCGGGAACAGAGAATCAGGTGCTTCATCAATTAATTGAGCTAACATATTCGTATCATAAACAGAGTCAACTTCAATTATTTCAATTCTCTTCTTTAATTCCTTTACCATCTCACTATCAGCGACCCCATCAATATACAATAAGTAAACATCTGTTTTGGTTATTTCACCCACCTTAAGCTTGATTGCCTTCAATTTATCACTTTTAACTCTTCTTCGAATTAACGAGAGGTTAGTGGTAATATCTTCAACAAACGCATCGTGTGCACCAACAATCACTGTCTCTGTTTCACTTTTATCGATGCCTCTTATTTCAGGCCCATAAACGTTGTAATAGTAAGCCTTATCATTATAGAAAATAGCGACACTGCCTGATAAAACTTCATCTTTGATTTCTTTGAGTGTTGTTGCTTCAGAAATATCTTTTCTGTTAATCCAATTTTCGATCTCTGAGTGTTGTAATTCAGAAATCGGTTTAAGAATTTCATTTTCTAATTTTTGATCATCAATTAGTGAACTAAAATAAATAACATCAATTTCAGTTTCTGAATAAGTCTTGTGATCCAAATCAGCACACTGGTCAAAGATTTTCGTTACGGCCTCTAAGGAGGGCTCTTCATTTTCTGGCGGAGTATCCGTTTGAGCTTCATCATTTGTATGATCATTATTTTCGTTATCGGACTGACTCACCTTTTCCCATTTTTTATAATACATCGTAAAGTCCCCCACCTAACTTTATCCAAAACCATCATGGCCGTTCTTGTACCGTCACCATCTAGAATGTAAATGCTGGCCGAGTTCTCTCGCTTCGCTGTAAAGCTACTGACCTCAATTACATCATGAGAAACATCTTAGAGAATTCATCGTGCAGCTTTGCGACTAGTAACCGCAGGAGCAACTTCTATCGACCAGAAAATCGACCGAGCATTTCTTTTTACATACAAAACCAACATGACGGTAAACGTCACCAGCTAGCATGAAAAAGGCGGACGATTCCCTTCACTTCACAGTGACCTTCTAACGAATCTCAGACGCTCGTTCACAAAATCATCCGCCTTTTTTTCATACAAAACTTCCACTTACATTTAAAGTTTGCAAACTAGTGGTTAAATATACTAATTCCCCCACTTTTTTGTGTAACCGCTCGAAACAGTAATAATACGTTAAAATTCGCATTATAAATCTACAATAAACCATATATATTGAAGAGTGTGAAAATCGTATATTTTATGAAAGGAGTTTTCAAAAAGTGGTGAATTCACAATTAATCAGACCGTGGGAGGAGCATTCATTTTGGTTAGAAATATTAGAGGATCATGCCCATTTCGTTCGTGATCACCTGTCACCGAGTGAACATGAGTATGTTGAAACCGCAAACCAATATATTCAATCTGTAAGTCAATTACGACAAAGATTAACCCAACTCGATCCAAACTTAAGATTTTCATCCAGAGAATTGATCGAATTTTCAAAAGAGGCATGGCCCATTGTCACTGGCTATTTTCAGTTTGAGGGGTTAATGCAAAGCTTAAGAGTACAAAATCAAGTAAACTTAAATTTAACCCCTACCTACTTAAACGGCACATTAGGTGAGAACGAAGAATATATTCGTATTTTAACTTACTATGTAAATGGGCAAGACTTTCCACCGCTTCCTTTAGTAGACTTACTAGATTTATGGTTAGAGGACCAATTAGGCCATGCCGTACTTGCCCGAAATATCGTCGACCCTATAGAGCTGGAGATCACTCATCAATTAGACTTGTATATAAGTAGATTTCAAGGGTTTCTCGTCCAAAATAAACAAATGCGTTCTCTTCTTCGGTTTTCTCCACCAGGTTTTTCGCGTCAACAACGTTTATCGAGGCAAATCGGCCAAACGACGATGGAAATGTATCAGTTTGTTGAAGAGATGATTAGGCTTTTTATTGGAACCGAAGTGTTTTCAAGAACAACCTTGCGTTTTTTAGAGCACCATATTCCTGAAACATGTTACTTCATTAAAAAGTTAAGCTTTTATGCACCTGAATTAAAAACGCAAGCTGTTGATTGTCCATTAACGAAGCCTTCATTTTATTGAGGGGGTTGGTTAGTTAGTTGGTTAGTCGTTTGTCGGTTTGGTGGTAGGGGGCCGTTTCAGTCGATTTTTATATTTTAGAAGGAAATCATCGGCCTTTTTGACCATAGATGTGACGATAAATCACCTTCAGCGTTTTGTATGAAAAAAGGCGATTGACTCTCTTGTGCAAGCCTCTAAAGTCGGAACGAAGTGCTCCTGCGGTTACTCGTCGCAAAGCTGCACGATGAATTTACTAAGAAGTGTCCCATGATGTGATTGAGGTCAGCAGCTTTACAGCGCAGCGAAAGAGATCGATCGCCTTCTCCATATTAGATGGTGGCGGAAGGCATGCCGCCATGAGGGTTTTGTATGGAAATAAATAGTCATTGTTTTGTAATGCTTAGGCTTTTATAATGGTTTATTGGACAGAAGTAGAAAGGAGGAAAAATGTTGGCTGAAGTTAAACAATTTATCTTTTTTGATTTTGAAATGCTTTGTTCAGAACAAGGAATGTCTTTTGCTCATATGGAAGCAATTCGCTTAGGCGCAGTAAAGTATAACTTGGAAACTGAAAAAGTTACATTTTTTGATCGCTACATTAAACCTACGCAAACCGAACCACTGAGTGAATTTTGTAAAAACTTAACATGCATTGAGGATGAAGACTTAGCTAAAGCAAACAACTTTCCTCATGTATTCAATGAATTTACTGATTGGGTTGGGGATATTGAGTTAAGTCGCTTTTTTTCATGGTCTTCCAATGACATGACCCGACTAAAGCTTGATGCTAAGCATCATAACTTTTCCGAAGCGATGATCAAGAGCATCGCAGAACGCTACAGTGATTTTCAAAAAACGTTTTCAAAACGCGTTTCAAAAATAAATCCATCTGTAGAAAATGCCTTAGCTTTATACGGATTAAGTTTTAAGGGGGCCATGCATAACCCAATGTATGATGCCTTTAATACACTTCGAGTTTATCTTGCTTTCAGTAATGAGCTCGTTAAAACGGATGTCATTATGTTAAATCATTTCATATTTAATGATAGTAACATCGAGTTAAACGCGAACATAAATGATAAAATTAATGAGCGAATTCAAATAGACCTACAAACGCTAATTAACGAAATGCAACCAATATCTAATATTCGTCATGCTAGCAAATTATTAAAACGAACGAAAAAGCTTGTAAAAAAATACGAAAATGTCCTGATCAACCGATCACGTATTTTCGATGAAGAGATACTATTATCTATACGTTTGCTCGTAGATTTTTATCAAGAGTTGTTAGCAAGTTACAATGAACACGTTTCGTGCGGTTGTAAAATCTTCATTTTGCATGAGCATATGCTTACACCCTTTAATAAGATTTCTGTAGTGGCATAAATGGGTACATCAAGCCGGAGCACTAACTTCACCATATTTGGTGAAGGAATTACATAAAGCACTATACGGATTTAAAAACAACACTATGAGCGAGATTTCAAACATCTCACTATTTCCACGCGTATTGAACAAGGGTAATACGCACGGTTTTTTTCACAAATATCAAAATCCGTGCGTATTAAAGGCTTCAATGTACTTGCTTTTCCTAACTCTACCCATATTCGTGCGTATTGAATGGGTCAATACGCATTTTGTCTAAGCACTCGTTCTCTTATTCGATTACACGCTTTGCAAATAAATAATTTTGCCCCCAATAAGGGTTATTTAAGACATCTTCAGTTATATGAACTCCTCTAGAAGATGAAGCATGAATCATATGACCACCGTCCATATAGATTCCAACATGACCAATTCTACCATCAGAATATAGCGTCGGTGATGTAAAAAATAGTAAATCACCTTGCTTTAAGGAAGTAACAGGAACACCAATCCCCGCTTGCTCTCTTGATGTTCTTGGAATCGAGATATCTTTATGTTGAAAAACATATTGTGTATACGATGAGCAATCAAATAAATTTGGTGCTTCATCTAGCGTTGCCCCAAATTTATATCCAGCCCCTATAAACCTTTTTGCAACCTCTATTAAACCTGTATAGATTTGTGGGTCTTCAACTGGCTTTTTAACAAGCGGTTTTCTTTCTTTAATCGGCTCGACTTCTTTTGTTTGTTCGCGTGGCGGAATTTTTAATAGTTGCTCTGGATAAATAATATTCGATGTTAAATCATTAGCTGCTTTTAACTGTGCAACAGTTGTATGGTGGGCTTCAGCAATTAACCATAACGTATCACCTTTTTGAACACGATATTTACTCGCTGGCTTCTCTACTTGTATCGAACCGTTTTCAGGTTTAAAGTAAATAAATGAGTTAAACAGCGCACTTCCCGCATCTAAAGATACAAAAGCAGTTTCGTTAATCCATCTTGGAGGATCGATATTAATGTATTCGTCACCTCTACGTGCCTTATACCCTCCCATCGTTAAACGAACGATCGTTGAACCATCTGTTACCTGGTACGTTTTCGTCCCACTTTCAAAACGGATATCATTGTAACCTAACAATTTCGATAAATGAGTAAATGGTATGTAATAATCTCCATCTATTTTGATCGGTTTAATTCCATCCACCATTGTTCCGTTAATAGCAATACCCGCTTCAGGAACATCTTCATAAAAAGCCGCAACTGGTGATGATAGTAAAGTTATAAAAGAAACCGTCAGTACTAATAGGCGAAAATAGTTTTTTCTCATAGATGTATACTCTCCTTTTTCAATTAATCATTCACAGTCGACGAGTTCTCTTTATCCTTGTTGTAAATTTGGATCATGATGACTTTGATGTAACTGTTCAATCGCATCTTCTACACTCTTATTTGCTTGCTCTAAAATTTGTTCCTCATTGGCGCTAACCTTTAACTTTGCTTCATTAATGGCCTCTTGAGCTTCAAATAACTGTTTTTCAACTTGCATATACTGATCCGATTTCGCATTAATCAACCCTTGCTGGATCGCTAGTTTTGCTTGTTGAATCGCCAACATCGCTTGTTCAATAGGAATATCTTTCATTAAATCACATCCTTCTATTGAGGTTAGTTAAACCACCTAACAATCATGAGTGTCTGCTATCAACACAGTATGTAAATGTCGGCTAGCTTACTTTCACTGCGCTGTTATCTCTGTCGATATAAAGGCTTGTTCAAGTAACCAACCGACAATTTATTTTTTGCACTAAAAAAAAAAAACATACATTTATTTTTTGCTTTTCCATAAAAAGAAAGTGACCGACAAAGTATCGGACACTCTCTATTCTTTAGACAATTATTATTCAGTTTTATCATCAGTTGTGGTCTCTTCGAATTCACAAGGGGGATAAGGTGGCGGGAAGGTATCATCATTTGATTTTTCCGCCGCTACCTCTGAACGCATAACGGTATGTGTGTTACCTCGGTTAACTAGGTCGGTTAATAAGTTGGTTACATCTAAACCGGTCAGCTCTTTTAATGGTTCTTGAATTTGGGCCATCGTGTTCGTAATGGATTTACTATAAGAAGCTACTCCATTTCCGTCGCCAGTGTCGATAATTTTGACGGATTCGATGTTTGATAATGGTGCTGCGATCTCTTTCGCGTATTGTGGTAGCATTTCGATGAGTTTTTCAACGATAATGACTTCACCGTGTTGCGCAATCGCTTCGGCAAGTAAACGTTTCGCCTCGGCTTCGGCTTGCCCTTTTTGACGAATAACATCCGCTTCAGCAATACCTCTTTCTCGTTCGATTTTCGCTTGCGTTTCCCCGTCGATACGAGCCTTTTCTGCTTCAGCTTCGGCTTTTCTTGTCGTTTCGTAGAAATCGGCATCCGCTTTCGCCCTACGAACTTTCGCCTCTTGTTCCTCTAATTTAACCGCACGTTCACGCTCTAGATAACGGATGCGCAAATCTTCCTCTTTCTTTTGAGCGTGTAACTTTAACTGTTCTTCTTGCACTTGTTTATCTAGTATCGCTTTTTCTAATTCGTAAGATTGTTCAGATTTGGCTCTCGCTCGTTCTGTTTCTTCCCTGATCGCAGCGTCATTAAGGTCCTTCGCTTTCTGAGCTTCTGCGATTTCAATTTGGCGCTGGTATTCTTGCTCCTTTGCCTCTTTATCGTTGTTTGCTCTATGGATACGAGTTTCTCGCTCGCTGTCTGACTCAGCTAATTCAGCTTCTTTGCGCACTTTTGCGATTTGTGGACGACCTAAGTTTTCTAAGTAACCATTTTCTTTGTCTGCGTCAGATAAATCGGTGAGGCCTAATGAGGTGATTTTAAAACCCATCGAATCTAATTGCGCTTGCGCAACTATTCTAACGTCTTCATTGAATTTCTCTCGATCTGCATTAATCTCTTCTACAGTCATTTTCGATAAAATCGCACGTAAATTAGCGTTCAAGACTTCTGCAATCTCTGTTTCGATTTCTTTTTGTTTTTTTCCGAGAAACTGCTCAGCGTATATTGCAATACCTTTTAAGGTGTCTGCTACCGTTACCATTGCTACTGCATCAGCGATGATCGGTACCCCTCCATTGGTGAATACTCGGGGTGTTCTCAATTTCAATTGAAAAGACGTTAAATCGACAGGGGTAGCTGTTTGGTGCATTTTTAATAAATGGCCACCACCACGAATGATTTTTATCGAACGGCCTTCGTTATCGTTAAAAATGTTCGTTTCTTTTTCTGGGTCACCTAGCTTTGGTCCTGCGATGATTAACGCTTGGTTCGACCTTGCTGTTTTATAACGTATTTTGTACCAAAAAAAGTAACCAATACCTGCGATTGCTCCTAAAACAAGAATAGGAATAAAAATGATTAAAATACCGATAGTTGTCATTTAGTCCCTCCTACTTTGGATTAAGTTTTATTTACCATTTCCCATTATACTAGATCTATTTGGAAAAAAAACAAATAATTAACAAAAAAATAAAATAGTTCCACCGTTTATATAAATCGTAATCATCCACAAATTAAAGTGTAAAGGAAACAGCGCAAAAAAAAGCAACGATTACGAAAATCGTTGCTTTTTCTATATAATATTTAAATTAAAATTTCGATTTCTGCTTCCTCTTTTAGCTGTTGAATGATTTTGCCCACTTCTTCATCTTGCTTTTGTTGAACAATTTCTTGTTCTAGAGCGACCTTGACTTCTTCAAATTCTAATTCTTCTTCAATCATTTCAGTATATTCCTCAAAAAGTTGTTGTAACTCTTCTTCCGTCACGGCAACTTCAGACATATTAGCTAAGAAAAATTGATCAATTTTTAATTGTTGTTCAAGTCTTTCTTTTAACGTTTCGCTCGTTAAATTGTTAGCTTTTAAAGCTTCATTAAATTGTTCCTCTGTTTCAAACCCTGCTTTAATAGCATTGTATTCTTCACTTACTTCCTCTTCTGACACTGTATAGCTTTGTGCAGCTTTCACTAACAAAATTTCAGTGATTAATCCATCTAACGTTTGCTGTTTAATCATCTCAACAAACTCATCACCTTGTTCACTTACATCAATTCCTTGTTGCGCATACATAGCAATCGTGTTATCTACTTGTTGGTCAACGTCACTAACTGTAATGACCTCCTCATTGACAATTGCCGCAGCCTCATCATTATTATTTCCACAAGCAACGATGACTAATGTTAGTAATCCTAATGCAAACATTAACAGAGTTCTCTTAAACATCGAAACATCCTCTCTCTTTATACTAAAAAATGTGTACGATTAAAAATTCTACTAGTTATCAAAGAGAATGTAAAGGAAAACGAGATAATTTCAAAAATTTGTTACAAGTTTTCTACTCGACGCGACTAAGAAACTTTGAAAGATGCTCTCATTTCTTATCACTGGGTATGTATTTAAACCAAAAGCTTCAAAATTGAGCACACATTTCTTCATGCTTATCGTCTTCCACTTCTATATATAATTGCTGAAAATTTTTTTAAGCTCTACTTCTGATGTATCAGCCACATATATTTCTAAAAAATAATGTATAATACTTTCAACAGTATTTTTCAGAAAACAAATTTCATATTCTACAACAAACACTTCGTACAATCGTACGAGAATTGAAGAGAGGTAAATCACCAATGCTCTATTTTATTTATATCATTATAGTTATCGCATTTTTAGATACTTTTTCACAGTTACCGATTATTGCTCCGTTCGCCCAAGGCCTGGGTGCGACGAGCCTTATGATTGGCTTAATTATTGGAATGTATTCTTTTGCTAATATGGGTGGGAATATTTTAGCAGGACAATGGATCGATACATTTGGCCGAAAAAAAATATTAGTGATCGGTTTATTATTCGTTAGTATTTGTCTAATCGGTTATACCCTCGTATCAACTCCCAAGCAACTGTTGTTGGTTAGATTGGTCCATGGGATAGGTGGTGGATTACTTATTCCCGCTGCATTTGCCTTTTTAGGGGACCGTACTCAACCTAACTCTCGAGGAAAAGCAATGGCATTTTCAGGAGCGTGTGTCGGTATTGCAGCAATCGTAGGCCCAGCTTTTGGCGGAATAACAAAAGGAACCCTAGGAATTAATTGGGTTTTCTACATTATTAGTGGTTTATTCCTTTTAACGGCGTTATTTGTTAGCTTATTTTTAAAAGAGAGTTTCATTTCGAAGCAAACTCTGAAAACGAACTTTAAATTTTCCGAGATCATAAGACTTTTAACACTACCACCACTCATTAACGCCTATATCGGTGCATTTTCCTTAATGTTGACATTAGGTATATTAGCGTACATGCTTCCTCTAAAAATAGAAGCAACTGGATTAAGTACGGCATTTTCCGGTATTTTGTTAAGTACATTTGGAGTAGTAGCGATCCTCGTTTTCCTACTACCAACGAATAAACTGTTTGATAAAGTAAAACGAGAAAAGATGGTCGTTTACGGAATGCTCTTTGTAATCTTTGCATTATTAGTTTTAAGTTCCTTTGAAAATGTCGTCATTTTACTAACAGCTATGATTTTTTACGGTGTTGGCTTTGCTTGTATCTTTCCATCTGTAACAGCACTGGTGATCGATCATTCTCACCAAAATGAGCGTGGAAGAGCATTCGGAATTTTCTATGCTTTCTTCTCTTTAGGAGTTGTTGTCGGATCGTTTCTAATCGGCGCTATAAATGTCGAACCTAACCAAGGACTTTTTATCGGTGCGGTAATTATGACTTTCCTTGCGAGCGTAACGAAATGGCGTACGCAGAAATATACGGTGAAATCCTATTCGACATAATGATCGATGATTTTCAGCAAGGTACTCTTTATCGTTTTATGGTCATTCATTAACTGATGTCTACCATTTTCAATGACAGCAACCTGACAATCGGGAAACTTCTTTTTTAGGAAGGAAATATTATACTTCCAGTCAACTGTTTGATCAACCGTCCCTTGAATAATATTAAGTTTTTGAGTAGAAGCAGGTAATGCTTCTACTTTTTTATTCCATTTTATAAGCGCTAACACCCAACGGATAGATATATGTCTACACTGTAACGGATCATTTCTTGCGAAAGTTAAATATTGATCATCACCTGAATTCATTTTAAATTTTCGTTTTAGCTTTTCGGTGAAAATAGGGACCACTTTTGACGCTATTAAAATAGTACGCCAATTGGTTGGCCTTACGAGTGGTGCTAAAAAAATAACATCTTCAAACTTTTCTTTAAACTGAAGTAAAAAGTGTGTACAAACCGCAGCTCCGGTACTATGTGCAATGATCGTTCGCGGATAATACCCGTTCTCTTTACAGTGGAATAACACTTTTTGTAATGTATGTACATATTCAGTAAAGTCCTCTATTTCAGCTCTTTCGCCTGAAGATAGGCCGTGACCATCAAGGTCATAGCTCACCACTCGCCATCCTTTACGAAGAAAATGATTAATCATATTTTTTAGTCCACCAGTATGATCAAAATAGCCATGGATCAACAAAACGGTTTTCGCTACCCTCTTCGGTTCAAATGTATGTATTACGGTCGATTTTTTACCCTCCTTTATTTTTTCTACATTATATTTACTAAGTGAATCTTGATCAATTCCGTAAAAAGAAAGGTATTCTTTGTTATTAGTAAATGGATTTTCCATAACGAGTCCTCCTTAATGAACGCAAGAGCGTATTAAGCAACTATTGTTCTATTTTAGCTTATTTCGCATAAAATGTTTAAAGCACAAGCTTTTTGCTCCCTCTTAATCACTGAAAACATAGCTACTAAGAAATGGAGGTGAATGTGATGAAGCTAGATTCGGTTAGTGAAAAAGTGCTTTTATCATCCATTGCTGCGAGTGTCGCATTAGCCGGCCCTTTAACTGTTGAGTCTGCTAATAAATCGTATGTAATTGATAATATCACCATCGATCCTCAAGAGAAATTTAGTTTCGGTCATAAAGGCCTAAAAATTCATTCAATTCAACGGAAGCTTTTAGACTATAACATTAATTCAGCACTTGATGATAACGGTGTTTATGGAGTAAAGACTCATGCAGCTATCCGCCAATTCCAAAAACTTAAAAAGCTACGTGTTGACGGAGTTGCGGGACAAGAAACATTATCAGCTCTCTTTATCAATAATGATATTGATGAAATTGAAGTTGAAGACCATGTACTCATTAAAATTAAAGAAGGGCAATTGTTTAGCATTGGTGATAAAGGTGAAGCTGTAAAAGAAATTCAAAAGATTTTAATAGATAGTGGCTACTATCATTACGAAAAAGACGGAATATTCGGTCCTTTAACACAAAAAGCAATCAAAAATTATCAAAAAGATCATGGGTTAATCATCGACGGTATTGTCGGTAAACAAACATACGAACATTTATCTGGCGTCTCTTTAAATGTAATAAACAAAGTAGTAGAAGAGGATAATTTAGATACTAATATTTATTCCGTACAAAATGAAACAGATGAAATTCCCGCACCTACCTTTTCTTCTTCTATTGAAAAAGAAGAAAAAAACGACCTGGAAAATGTGATTTTTTTACAAAACGGTGATTCAGGTCGAGCGGTAAAAGATTTACAACGTTTACTGAAAAACAAAGGCTATTACGACCATTCCATTGATGGAACTTTCGGACCAATTACAGAGGCAGCGGTTCGTAACTACCAAATTTATAATAACTTAGCAACTGATGGTATCGCTGGGCAAAGGACGATTACTCACCTTAAAAACTTTCCATCGACACCAATGCCATCAAGGTCTTCTAGTCAAGTACAGCAAACAGAGCACGCTACTACTCAAACACCAGAAGCAACACAGTCATTTAACGAAGATGTTATTAATTTCGCTAAAACTCTTATAGGCGTTCGTTATCTCTGGGGTGGTACGACACCAAATGGCTTTGATTGTAGTGGCTTTCTCATGTATGTGTACAAGAAAAATGGAAAGAGCATACCTAGAACGGTTGCAGAAATGTGGAACTACGGCGAGAGCGTACAGACCTTACAGCGAGGTGATTTTGTATTTTTTGAAACCTATAAAAAAGGACCATCGCATAATGGCATTTATTTAGGGGACGGAAAATTCATTCACGCTGGTAGCTCTACCGGTGTCACAATTAGCGAAATGTCTAATAGTTATTGGAGTAAAAGATATTTAGGGGCAAAAAGGATGAATTAAAAAAACTCGTAAGCGTCTCTATTTACATTGAAAAATGTCGGTCGCTCTCCTTCGCTGCGCTACAAAATTCAAGCGAATTTTAGAGGCATGCTCAAGAAAAACGACCGACATATTTTTTCATACTACCCTATTTCATATCCCACTCATCTAAAAAACGTTCTAAAAACTCCCCCAAAAATCGATGTCGTTCTTGGGCGATTTTCTTTCCATAGTCCGTATTCATTAACTCTTTTAACTTAAGTAATTTTTCATAAAAATGGTTAATCGCCGTGCTTTTTCCGTTACGATATTCTTCTTTCGTCATCTCATCGCGAACTGGAATGGATGGATCGTACATTAATTGTCCCTTTGCTCCTGCATAAGCAAATGTACGACCGATTCCAATAGCCCCAATTGCATCAAGACGATCCGCATCTTGAACAACCTTTCCCTCTAATGTTTCGATTGGTCTGTTCGTCCCACCTTTAAAGGACATTGTTTTTATAATCGATAAAATATGCTTACGTTCATCTTCATGTACTCCATACTTGTTAAGCCAATGATCAATGCTTAATAACCCCTCTTCTTCGTTACCAAAAAGTTTTTCATCCGCTAAATCATGTAGTAATGCAGTTATTTCACAAATAAACAAGTCCGCCCCCTCATGAACTGCAATTTTTTTTGCAAGCCCTCTAACACGGTGTATATGCCACCAGTCATGACCGCTACTTTCCTCTTTTAATAAGGATCGAACATACTCTTCCGCTTGCAGTAACACATCTTTTTTATTCACCCTGACACCTCTTTTTGTATTTTTATTCATCATTTATAATTTTTTAACTATTCAGATTTCGTTGTTATATAACAATACTCGATCTGTATTATATTAATCCACTGAGCAAAAACCCATGTTTTACAGTGTTTTTTTCCCAACTTTTAGTGTGTACCAATTCAAAAAATTAATTTTTTCAAACAAAGTGTGACTTTCATCACAACAAAAAATATTCTCTTGCTTTATAATGACCTTAGGTGGGAGTAATGTCAATTTATTAGAGGGGGATTTATAAATATGTCTATTTTACCAAAAAAGAATGAACTAGGCTTTTTTGAAATACGTCTAGAATCAATTGGGGGTTTAGGAGCTAACCTCGCAGGGAAAATGTTAGCTGAAGCTGGCGTTCTTGGGTTAGGTTTAAACGGATCCAACTTTTCATCATATGGTTCTGAAAAAAAGGGATCTCCAGTAAAAGCGTTTATTCGCTATTGTGACCCTGATGTTGAAATTCGCGATCATAGTCCAATTGAGCAACCGCATGTTGTTGCTGTTTTCCATGAAGCGCTTTATAAAACAGTAAATGTTGTAAGCGGATTACCTGCTGATGGCATTGTACTAGTTAATAGCACGAGAGATTTTGATAGTGTAAGAGAAGATTTAAAGCTTGATTATGGGAGAGTAGCGATCGTTGACGCAATGAAAATTGCTCACGAAGAAAAAACAAAAGTTAACACTGCAATGCTTGGTGCAATGTACCGAATTTTAGACTTTTTAGATCCAGAAGAAATGAGAAATGTTATTCGTAAAACATTTGAAAAAAAATACCCTCATTTTGTAGAGCCGAACATTAGAACTTTTGATCGCGGCTATAACGAAGTAGAGTTTAAAACTTATGAACTACCTGAAAATGCTCAAGGGAAAGAGTTTTCTAGACCAAAACCGCTACTAGGATATTTAACTCAAGAACTTGGGGGAGTAATCACAGCACAAGCAAATAGTATAACGAAAGACTTAAGTGGTTCTCGCCAAGGATTTTTGCCAGCGTTTGAACAAGAAAAATGTATTAACTGCGCTGCATGTGATACAGTTTGTCCTGACCTTTGCTTCGTATGGGAAGAAGGAGAAGACAAACGCGGACGTAAACAAATGTTCCTTTCAGGTGTTGACTATCAATATTGTAAAGGTTGCTTAAAATGTGTTGACGCATGTCCAGTAGAAGCGTTAACAGATATGTCAGAAAAGGTCGGCTATGCTGAAGCAAATCGCGTAGCTCAAAAATTTCCATATGTTGCAGGGGGGAGTTTCTAAATGGCTACTTTAGAAGATAAATTAAAAGACAACAACAATACAAAGTACGAACAAGCCACAACGTTTGAATCAGGAAACGAAATGGCAGCAATGGCTGCAGCTCAAATTAACTATCACGTGATGGGATATTTCCCTATCACACCTTCAACTGAGGTTGCACAATATTTAGATTTAATGAAATCACAAGGTTTGCATGATATTGAATTAATTGCTGCTGATGGTGAGCATGGTTCTGCAGGGATTTGTTTCGGTGCTGCTGCAACTGGCGCTCGTGTCGTTAACGCAACAAGCGCCAATGGCTTCTTATATATGTTAGAACAAATGCCAGTGCAATCTGGTTTACGTTTTCCAATGGTTATGAATCTAGTAACTCGTGCAGTAAGTGGTCCACTAGACATTCGTGGTGACCATTCTGACCTTTACTACGCTCTTAACACTGGTTGGGTAATTTTAACTGCTAGTACTCCACAAGCAGTTTATGACATGAATATCATCGCTTTAAAGTTAGCTGAACATAAAGACGTTCGTCTTCCAGTTATCGTTGCTTATGATGGTTTCTTTACATCACATCAAAAGCGTAAAGTGAACTATTTCAAAGATCGTAAAATCGTTCAAGAGTATGTTGGAGAAATGCCAACAGAATATCCAAGAGCATGTGTGAAAGATAAGCCTGTTACTATTGGCGCTCACATGAACGGTGATGATCTTATTAACAATAACTTCCAACAGTCGGAAGCATTATACCGTGCCGGCCAAGTTTTTGAAGATTTACAAAAGGAATATGCTGAGATTTCTGGTCGCAAGTATCAGACATTAGATTTATACGGAATGGAAGATGCTGAAGTTGCGTTATTCCTATTAAACTCAGCAGCAGAATCTGCCAAAGACGTCGTAGATAAATTACGCAAACAAGGAATCAAAGCTGGTGTGATTAGCCCGAA
Source organism: Anaerobacillus sp. (assembly GCA_007118195.1). GTDB lineage: Bacteria > Bacillota > Bacilli > Bacillales > Anaerobacillaceae > Anaerobacillus. The sequence continues at coordinate 23,232 of SKSA01000318.1, forward strand.
CATCATTCGCCCATTCCCAGCTAAAGAAATTCGTGAAGCATTAAAGAACGTAAAAGCTTTACTCGTTGGTGAACGCGCTGACTCCTATGGTGGGAATGGTCCAAACTTAACTCACGAAGTTAAGTCTGCACTTCAAGAAGATAAAGATAACGAAACAATCGTTCTTAGCCGTGTATTTGGTGTTGGTGGTAAAGACTTCTATGCAGATGATGCAGAAAAGTTTTTCGAGATGGCCATTGACGCTATGGAAAGAGGCAATGCAGAGAGACCGTTTGACTATTATGGTCACGTTCCAGGAAACCCAGAGAACAAACTTGAGCCTGTTATTGAACCAATGCACGGTGATGCGTTCAACAGTGGTTTAATTAAAGTTACTCAAGACGAAGAAACAAATAAGTTAAAGGTTAAAGTTCCACCATTACGTGCTTTAACTAGTAAGCCTAAACGGTTTTCATCTGGTCACGGTGCTTGCCCTGGTTGTGGAATTTTCCCTGGTTTAGAGCTATTCTTCAAAGGGATTGAGGGCGACGCAGTTATTTTACTACAAACAGGTTGTGCTTACGTTGTTACAACAGCATACCCTCATAGTTCTCACAAACAAACATTCATTCACAACTTATTCCAAAGTGGTGCTGCTACTCTATCTGGTACAGTCGAAGCATTTTTGGAAATGAAGCGTCGTGGAGAAGTAGATATTTCTGATGACTTTACGTTTGTGATGATCACTGGTGACGGTGGTATGGATATCGGTATGGGTTCTGCAATTGGAACAGCGTTACGTAACCATAAAATGATCGTTCTCGAATATGATAATGAAGGCTACATGAATACAGGCTCACAAATGTCCTACTCTACACCACTTGGTCATATGACAAGTACGACGACGATTGGTAAAACGAAGCAAGGAAAAGCGTTCCACCATAAGGACACTGCGCAAATTATGGCTGCAACGAATATCCCTTACGTTTTCACTGGAACAGAAGCTTACCCACAAGACCTTATTAAAAAGGCTGCGAAAGCTCAATGGTATGCTCAAAATGTCGGTATGGTTTACGGAAAGATTTTAATCGCTTGTCCACTTAATTGGAAGTCTGAAGATCGTCAAGGCGAAAGCATCATCAAAGCTGCGGTTGATTCATGTTTCTTCCCTCTTTATGAAGTTGAACAAGGTGAAACGACAATCACGTATGATCCTGAAGCAAAAAATAAACGTGTTGAGTTATCAGAATGGCTAAAAATGATGGGTAAAACGAAACACTTATTAAAAGAAGCAAATGCGCCAATGTTAACTGATTTTGAAGAAGAAGTTGAGCGTAGATGGAAAAGATTAAAAGCTAAACACGAAACACCATTTGTTTAAGCGATTACGTTGAAAAGAGCAGCTTCGGCTGCTCTTTTTTGTATGTTTTCTTATCCTTTAATTATTGTTACTGTTCTTTGTTGTAATTGTTGACGCTCATATTCTTCTTGAAGGTTACTTAAGCAACGTTTTTTGATACTTTTATAATGTATAGATACACTAACCTCTTGTTTAAAAGGAAAATCAGTCAATGTAATTGTCTCTTCGTCAAGCCAATGAGCAATGATCGTACGCTCGTTATTAAAATGAAACTTTTGACTAAAGCCATTCCGAAACCAGATCATTTCATTTTTTTTATCAACTCCGGGTCTATTCATACATAAATACAAGGAAAGGTTGTCACAAAACTGTAACAAATTATAGTGAAACCGGAACTCTTCATCCTCTGTATTTATATTTAACTTTTCAATGAGGTTTTGTTGTCGCCGTCTTTCCTGTCTTAAAAAGCCCTCTCCCCTACCGTTCGTATACCCTTCAAAAAATGATGCGTAATGCAAGCTACAAATTAACGCTGCATAGTCATCTTCTTTTTCTATTCGATTAATACCATTTGTATAAGCTTTTAACTTCGATTTTAGTGGATAGTTACTAAAGGAGTACGGAATTTGCGTCTGTTTATTTAAAATCGGTTGATCATCTAATTGAA
>SKSA01000271.1 GCA_007118195.1 Anaerobacillus sp.
AGAACGTATGTGATAAAGTAGTCATGAACACTATAAAGAAGTTCATCTTTCGATTTAAAATAATGATAAAATGCTCCTTTGCTCACTCCACTCGTTTTAACGATTTTATCGACCGTCACTGCATGGTATCCATTCTGCTCAAAAAGTTGGAGTGCTACTTCTGTTAGTTTTTCTTTTGTATTTTCTGCCATCAGATCGCCTCCACTTTTTTTCTATTTTTATCTACAAGTTTTCGAGGATACTGCGAGCCAATTCTATTATAAAAAGTTCTTTCTTAAGATAAAATTGTGTTTTTCTCTAAAAATTTTGTAGTGAAGTCTCCATTTATAAAGTCTTCATGTTCAAGCAGCGCCAAATGAAACGGTATCGTCGTTTCTACGCCTGAAATCATATACTCTTGTAAGGCCCGCTTCATTCTAGCGATCGCTTCCTCACGTGTTTTCCCATGAACGATCAATTTTGCAATCATTGAGTCATAAAATGGCGGAATTGCATAACCTTGATAAACAGCGCTGTCGACCCTTACTCCTAGTCCTCCTGGTGGTAGATATAATTCGATCTTCCCTGGAGATGGCATAAAGTTTTTCGCTGGGTTTTCCGCGTTAATCCGACACTCGATCGACCATCCATTAATGACAATATCCTCTTGATTAATCGTTAATGGATAACCTGCAGCTACCATCATTTGTTCTTTTATTAAATCCACTCCTGTAACCATTTCTGTAACAGGGTGTTCAACTTGAATTCGTGTATTCATTTCCATAAAATAGAAGTTTTTATGTTTATCTAATAAAAATTCTACAGTTCCAGCGCCACAGTAGTTAACTGCTTTCGCTGCCTTTAGTGCTGCATCCCCCATTTGTTGTCGGAGAGATTCATCTAATGCTGGTGACGGTGCTTCTTCAATTAGTTTTTGGTGACGTCTTTGAATAGAACAATCACGTTCCCCTAAGTGAATAACATTACCGTGTGAATCACCTAACACTTGGATTTCAACGTGACGTGGTTCTTCAACATATTTCTCTAAATATACACCTGCATTACCGAAAGCAGTTTCAGCTTCTTGTTGGGCCATCGAGACCGCTTTTTGTAACTGAGCTTCAGTTTCAGCTACACGCATCCCTTTTCCGCCACCGCCTGCAGTAGCTTTAACAATGACTGGATAACCAATTTCACGAGCAGTTACTAATGCTTCGTCTAATTCTTCAATAATTCCATCTGTCCCTGGTACAATCGGTACTCCAGCTGCCTTCATCGTGTCACGAGCTACAGCTTTCGCACCCATTTTAGAAATGGCCTCAGCTGAAGGGCCGATAAAGGTAATATTATACTCTCCACACATTTCGGCAAACTCCGCATTTTCAGCTAAAAAACCATAACCTGGATGGATCGCATCGCTACCAGTAATCGTCGCTACACTTAATAAATTAATTTGTTTTAAGTAGCTTTCTTTTGATAGGTGAGGCCCAATGCAATAAGCTTCATCAGCTAGTTGAACGTGCAGGGCATCTTTGTCTGCTTGTGAATAAACAGCAACTGTTGCAATACCGAGTTCCTGACATGCGCGAATTATTCGTACAGCAATTTCACCACGATTGGCAATCAATACTTTTTTGAACATCCTTTCACCTCATCTCATAATTAGAAAAGTGTAACCCCTTGAGCCTCAAGATACTTTTTGTAAAACTGCATAAAGTACTCAATGACGCAGTATCGGAGCTAGACACATTTCCAAGTTTGGAATTTCCAAACTTTCTTACTAATATTTATTGCGGTAAGAGCCTCACCTTTTCTTGTTGACCTCACATTCGACCGACTAGTCAGTCTATTACCTATCTGAATTTTACGAAAATAATAAATTTTTGTCAATACTAAATTAATCGAAAATTAAAATTTCGAAAACAAAAAACTGACCTTAGTCAGCTTTTTGTGTTTCATCTTTTTCGGTTTTGAATTGCCGGAGTAGTTGTTGTAATTCGTTTGCAAGAGTTGAAAGTCTACTGGCGTCATTTGTAATATCAGTAACTGCACCCGCTTGATCACTACTAGCAGCACTTACTTCTTCATTACTAGCAGAAGCCTCTTCGGTTACTGCTGAAATATTTTCCATTTGATTAGTAATATCATTACCAATATTTTTGAGTTTGTTAACCGCTACATTTATTTTTTGATTTTTTTCGAGCACTTCTTCTGCATAAGCAGCAATTTCTTCAAATGAAGATCCTGCTTGACGGACGGTTAACGTCGCCTCGTCAACTACTGAAGATCCCTTCAAAATAGCACTAACAGCTTTTTTGCTTTCCTCTTCTGTTTCTTTCACTAGTTTAGTAATCTCGATCGAAGATTCACTCGTTTCATTAGCTAATTTGCGAACCTCATTAGCTACTACTGAAAATCCTTTCCCATGTTCGCCAGCTCTTGCCGCTTCAATAGAGGCATTTAATGCTAGTAAATTCGTTTGATCAGCGATATTCGTGATAATATTAATAAAATTGCTAATCTCTGTCGTTCTTTTGTCAAGTTTTTGGACAAGCTTCGTAGCTTCATTCACCGTAATATTAACCTCTTCCATTTTTAGAGCTGCATCATTTGCGTATAATGTACCTTTCTCAGTTGTTTCCTTACTTTGAGTAGATGTAGCCATCACATCATTTGATGATGTCGAAATTTCTTCTAAAGCATTCATCATTACACCCATTTGCTGTGAAGTATCTAAAACTGAATCCGTAATTTCGTTAGAACCGTCAGCAACCTGTGATATTGTTTCACTAATTTGATCTGTTGATGCTTTAATTTCTTCACTCGATTGTAAAAGTTCTTCAGATGAATGATTTAACGTTCCTGAAACGTTATTAATTTCTTTCAGTAATGCTTTAACCTTCTCAATCATCTCATTAAAATTTGTGGCTAATTGACCTACCTCATCTTTAGAATGGTGCTCTGCATTAATCGTTAAGTCTCCCGAGGCTACCTGGGTCGTTAAATGCATTAACTTACGAATTGGCCTAACTAACTTCCTCGCAAAAATAATAACAATAATAACTGCTAAAATTAATACGGCTACCGTCGTTAACACCATTATCAACCTAAGTTGTGCAAGTCCACCTGTCACTTCAGCAACCGGTGCTGAGATCACAAATCCCCATTGCATAGCTGGAATATTGGTATAAAAGGCATAGCTCTGATGGCCTTGATCATCATAAATAATATTTCCCGTTTCTCCCTCAAGTGCCCATCTAGAAAAAGCAACGACCTCATCGCTTTCGGTGTCAAATAAACTTTCAGCCATGAGTAAACTTTCATCAGGATGAGCGATAATCGTTCCGTGATGGTCGAACAAATAGGAATAACCCATTTCTCCAATTTTAAAAGAGGTAACGAACTCTACTACATCATCAATTGGTAACGTTACGATTAAAACCCCTTGAGTCGCTCCAAAATAATTAATAGGTGAGGCAATAACTACGACCGTTTCTCCACTCACACGAGAAACAAGTGGTTCTGAAATTGCCGTTTGCTGTGTTCCTAACACTTCATTAAAATACCCTCGATCAGTGACTCTTGCCTCAGCGCCTTCTGTAGAAATAGCATTTCCTCCTACATCAGTAAAAAGCATCATTTCATAATCCCCTAATCGATCAAACTCTTGCTTCAAGTACGGCATGATTAACGATTCGTCCATCGTTTTTAAGGTTTCAGTATTGGCTATCACTTCTATTTCTTTCATCTTTTCTTGAAAATAACTATTGATATCACTTTGCGCTCTTAGTAACTCAGCTTCTGTTTTCTCTAAAAACTCTGTTTCTAGCATCCCTTTAGCTATTTCATGATTTATGTATCCTACTAATAAAAGAGATAAAGCTAAAATTGGTATAATCACAGCTAGTAACTTTAATCGTAAACTTTTCATTACCATTCCCCCTATTATTTTTTATAAATTTCTTGTATGTTATAAATAATAATGGTTTTAAATAAACTAACCCTCACTTATCTTAATATTCTAATTTTCTACTATAAATGTAAAGTGTTTTTTTACAAATACATTCATGAGTGTCCCTCTAAACAAATAACTATTTACATACTAAAAGAGGAAGTCCATTATTATTTCAATAATGATCTTCCTCTTTTTAAATTTAAAATTATTTTAATGAATTTCATAATCCTTATTTAACGCCACTAAGATGCTACATCTAGTTGAGTTAAATCGTTCTCAACTAGATGTAGATGGATGTGGCTAGTTTATTGGTATTATGGAATTCACTCATTTATTTGCCTGTTTCTTTAAATGTTTTAATTCTTTCACCAATTTCATCACGAACACGTTGGAAAAATGTCCATTTTTCTTCGTCAGTTCCTTCTGCTTTAGCTGGATCATCAAAGCCCCAGTGAACTCGATCTTTATTTTTCGGTGTTGCTGGACAAACATCGTTTGCATGACCACAAAGCGTGACTACTAAATCTGCTTTTTCTAAAATTTCTGGGTCAATCATATCAGACGTTTGGTTAGTTATATCAATATCTATTTCCTTCATTGCCTTGACGGCATTGGGATTTACACCATGCGCTTCAATCCCAGCAGAATACACATCCCATTCGTCTCCTAAATAATGATGACCGAACCCTTCTGCCATTTGACTACGGCATGAATTTCCTGTACATAAAAAATAAATTGTTTTTTTAGACATATTCATAAATCTCCTTATTAGTGAGTTAATTTCATAATTACCAAAAATGAGCCACATCACGCAACTATATATTGATCTTAGTGGCGAGAATAATGAATTATGAAATTCATTGAGTAAATAAAATTTGCAGTTATAAAAATAATGATGGTGATTATTTACTTTGCTATTTTCGGTTCTGGGAACCAATGTCGTGTGTTGTTTGCGATTTTAACTAAATAAAGCATTAACGGAACTTCAACAAGGACACCAACAACTGTTACTAAAGTTGCTCCTGAATTTAAACCAAATAACGCAATCGCAACAGCAACCGCTAATTCAAAAAAGTTACTCGTTCCAATCATTGCTGCTGGTGCTGCAACTTTATGTTCAAGTCGCCATTTTTTTGCCCAATAGTAAGCAATAATAAAAATAACGAACGTTTGAATGATTAATGGAACAGCAATAAGTCCAATATGAAATGGATTTTTTAAAATGACCTCTCCTTGAAATGAGAAAATAATCACGAGTGTCAGCAAAAGACCAACAATGGTAAATTTGCCTGCTCTTTTTAAATAAACTTGTTCAAACCATTCAATCCCTTTTTTCTTTATTAAAATAACCCTCGAAAGATAACCAGCAACTAGTGGTACTACAATAAAGAGCACGACTGATAAAAGAACGGTCTCATAAGGGACGACAACATTATTAATACGAAGCAAGAACATTACGATCGGCCCGTAGGCGAAAATTAAAATAATATCGTTGACAGAGACTTGAATGAGCGTATAACTAGCATCTCCCCTTGTTAAATAACTCCAAACGAAAACCATCGCTGTACATGGAGCCGCTCCTAAAAGTACAGCCCCCGCAATATATTCAGTCGCTAAGTTACCAGAAATAAAGGGTGCAAAAATCACTTTAAAAAACAACCAAGCAAAGAAAAACATGGTAAATGGCTTGATTAACCAGTTTACAACTAACGTAACGATTAACCCTTTTGGCTTTTTCCCCGCATTGACAATACTCGTAAAATCAATTTGAGCCATCATCGGATAAATCATTAACCAGATTAAGATCGCTACTGGAATAGAAACTTGAGCATACTCAAACTTACTTAACGTTTCAGGAACAGCAGGTAACCATTGCCCTACAGCAACACCCACAATTATACAAAGGGCAACCCAAACCGTTAAATACCGTTCAAAAAAACCAATTCCTTCTCCTTTTTTTTCTGTAGTTTCATTTGTCAATTCTCTCACTCCCTTAGTTTAATCACAAATGATCTTTTTCCCTAATTTCTCTAATTGTAGTAATTTTTCTTCTTGACTAGGAATTTGTTGAAGGACCGAGGCGATCGCAGGGTAAAATTCATTTTCTTTATTTAGTGAATAAAAAATCCATTGGCCTTTTCTCTTTTCTGTTACAATGTTTTTATCTCTTAGTTTACGAACATGTTGACTAATCGAAGGTTGACTCATATCCAAAAGTTCAACGAACTCACAAACACAACACTCTCTTTCGTTTAACAAACTAACAATGGTTAATCTCGTCTTATCTCCTAACAATTTCAATATAGTTGCCATCTTCTCAATTGGGATTTTTTCCATTCGCAACACTCCCTCATAAAATTTAGATTCTAACTTGTAATTTCTAATTTCCCTTATCATTATATAAGTATATGCTTATATGTCAATAAAAAATATGTTAAACTAATGTTAAGTTAAACTGCTCTCCACTAGATTTTACTAATTTATTGGTATTATGAAATTCACTTATATAAAAGCTATTTTTAATCAAAATAAATATAAAGGAGTTTTTTAAATGAAGAAAAAAATTGAAATTTTTGATCCTGCTTTATGCTGTCCAACTGGAGTTTGTGGCCCGGATGTAGATCCTGAGCTTACTCGAATTGCTAGAGATGTAGCCACTCTTAAAAATAAAGGATATGACATTACGAGACATAACTTAGGTCAAAATGCTGAACCATATGTTTTAAACAATGAAATTAACATGCTGATGGAAGCTGAAGGGGTAGATGCCTTGCCAGCAACAGTCGTTGACGGAAAAGTAATCAAAACTCATAACTACCCAACAAAAACAGAACTAGCTTCATGGTTAAATATTGATGTTAGCGAACTCGAAGTGAAAAAACCTTCTTTAACCATAGATTTGAAAACGGAGTAGTTTGAGTGTTGAGTGTTGAGTTGATGAAAGTATCGCTCTGGAGAAAAATCGGTAAGTGCTTCGGAGGGATGTTGCCCAACTTCAAGACTCTTTTTCACCATTTTTTTAACGTAATTAAGAAAGGTTGTTTATACATGGAATTATTTCATCCAACAAAGTTACCTAATACGAGGCATTTCTTTTTCACGGGAAAAGGTGGGGTTGGAAAAACATCAACGGCTTGTGCGACGGCTGTTGCCCTAGCTGAAGCTGGAAAAAAAGTACTGATTGTTAGTACTGACCCCGCTTCTAACCTTGAAGATGTGTTTGGAGAAACTTTATCAAATGAACCAACAGCAATCAAAAACATAGATAATTTATTTGCTTCGAACTTAGATCCTGAACAAGCAGCAAAAGATTATCGTGAAAGTGTCATTGGACCTTACCGAGGAAAACTCCCAAAGGCCGCTATTGACAATATGGAAGAGCAACTATCTGGCGCTTGCACTGTAGAAATTGCTGCTTTTGATGAATTTACAAATTTGCTCGCAAACGAAGATTTAACAAAACCATTTGATCATATTATTTTTGATACCGCTCCTACTGGGCATACGTTACGACTTTTACAACTACCTACTGCGTGGTCTTCATTTTTAGAAGATAATACAACAGGTGCTTCTTGCTTAGGCCCACTATCGGGGCTCGCCGAAAAAAAAGCGCTTTATGCGCGTACTGTAGCTGCTTTAGCTAATAGTGAAGAAACAACACTAATATTAGTATCTAGACCGGAGTTTTCAGCATTAAATGAAGCAGAACGAGCATCGACTGAGCTAAGTGAATTAGGGATTAAAAACCAGGCCCTGATTATTAATGGAGTTTTTACTGCTACCAAAAAAGATGACCTGATCGCACGACAATTAGAAGCACGCCAACATAAAGCGTTAGCTCAATTATCCGATTACTTAAAAGGGATCAAAACGTTTAAGCTCCCGCTCGTACCTTTTAACTTAACGGGCTTAGAAGCGCTTAGAAAATTTTTTGAACCAGTGAATTTCACGGTGTCACCTACAACTAAAGATCCTGCTGCAGAAAGTATTCCTCAACTGCGCACATTCATTGATTCATTCTCTGAAAAAAATAGTGGGGTTATTATGACGATGGGAAAAGGTGGCGTCGGAAAAACGACAATGGCAGCGGCTATTGCTTTAGGACTCGCTGAAAAAGGCCATGAAGTGCATTTGACAACGACGGACCCTGCAGCACATCTCACAACCGTTTTAAAAGATGCTAATTTAGAAGGAAATATCTCTGTAAGTAGAATTGATCCTAAACATGAGGTTGAAGCGTACCGCGATGAAGTATTGAGTAAAGTAAGTGATACACTCGACGAAGAAAGCTTAGAGTATATAAAAGAAGATTTACGCTCACCTTGTACGGAGGAAATTGCAGTTTTTCGAGCGTTTGCACACATTGTCGATAAAGCTAAAGACGCCTTTGTCGTCATTGACACTGCACCTACAGGGCATACATTACTTCTTTTAGATGCTGCGGAGTCTTACCATAAAGAAGTCACTCGCTCTAATGGTGACATGCCTGAAGCAGTAAAAAAGCTTTTACCTAGACTTCGTAATGAAGCAATTACGAATGTTGTATTGGTTACACTACCAGAAGCGACGCCTGTTTTTGAAGCAAGCAGACTTCAAGAAGATTTAAGAAGAGCCGAAATTTATCCAAAATGGTGGGTTATTAATCAGAGCTTCCAAGCTGCAAATTCAAAAGATCCAATTCTTCAAGGAAGAGCCACTTCCGAAGAACGATGGATCAAAAAAGTGAA
>SKSA01000341.1 GCA_007118195.1 Anaerobacillus sp.
AACTCAAAACTCAAAACTCAAAACTCAAAATTCAAAAGGGGGTAGCGCTTTGAAGGTTTTAGTAATCGGAGGCGGAGGTAGAGAGCACGCCATTGCTTGGAAGTGTGCTGAAAGTAAGAAGGTTGAGCAAGTATTTGTGGCACCTGGAAATGATGGAATGACTGATGTCGCAAAGCTCGTCCCTATTTCTGAAGGGGACATTGAAGCGCTCGTTCTTTTTGCAAAGCAAGAAGAGATTGATTTAACCATTGTCGGTCCAGAAGTTCCATTATTGAACGGTGTCGTTGATGAATTTCAAAACAAAGGATTACGTGTTTTTGGCCCAACGAAAGCTGCTGCACTTATTGAAGGAAGTAAATCGTTTGCCAAGGAAATGATGAAAAAGTACGACATACCAACGGGCTTTTTTGAAACATTTACGACGTTTGAAGAGGCAAAAGCGTATGTTGAAGAAAAAGGGGCGCCAATTGTCATTAAAGCGGATGGTCTAGCAGCAGGTAAAGGTGTGGTCGTCGCAATGACAAATGAAGAAGCGATCGCAGCGTTGGAAAACATGCTTCAAAAAGACGCCTTTGGTGAAGCTGGTAAAAAAGTCGTTATTGAAGAATATTTAGCAGGTGAAGAACTTTCGTTAATGGCATTTGTCAATGATGAAGTTGTCATTCCAATGGTAGGGGCTCAAGATCATAAACGAGCTTTTGACGGAGACGCAGGACCAAACACAGGTGGGATGGGAGCTTACTCTCCAGTACCACAATTTAGTCAAAAAGATGTCGATGATGCGGTTGAAAACATTTTAATCCCAATGGCGAAAGCGATGAAACAAGAAGGAAGAACGTTTACAGGCATTTTATATGCTGGATTAATGATGACATGTAGCGGAGCCAAAGTCATTGAATTTAACGCTCGCTTTGGTGATCCTGAAACCCAAGTCGTTTTACCAAGGTTGGAAAATGATTTAGTTGATGTTTTACTAAATCTTTTAAATGGGGAAAAAGTAGAGCTGACATGGGATAATGAGGCGCTCATTGGCGTTGTTTTAGCTTCAAAAGGCTATCCAGGCAGCTATGAAAAAGGAAAGAAATTTGCTGGTCTAGATGATTTAACGAAAGAGACGCTTGTCTTCCATGCTGGTTCGAAAAAAGTGAATGGAGAATTTGTTACGAACGGTGGCAGAGTACTGTTACTCGCTCATAAAGCTTCAAACCTTCTTGATGCACAAAAAGCTGTATACAAACAACTAGAAAAGATCGAATCTGAAGCACTTTTTTACCGAAATGACATCGGTAGTAAAGCGATTAAACAATTGCAGAACAATTAATTAAGTTCTTTTCCTTTTTCTAATTTAAAATAAATGCTGACTCACGAAGAGAACCTCTAGTGAGTCAGCATTTTCTGTTTCTTATGTGTTATTTTTACTATATTTTAAATTATAAGCTGTTACATGTTGTCCACCTCAGGAGGACATTTTGCCGATTTGTCCACGGGCGGTGTCAGACACCTAATAAGTTAACTAGGGTTGATTAAGTCGTCGTAACTTTTTTCGGCAGATTCGTTGACGTTTTCTTGGGCAAGTTCCTCCATTCTTTCTTCGAAAAGGAATGTTAATGGACAGAAACGAGTAAATCCTTCAGCAACTTTCATGGACCCTAATACAATGGCTATTAAAGGCGAATTACTAAAAGGTCTTTTGATGAGTTTTGCCGTTCCCCAAGCAAGCATTGTAAATCCACCTGTAAGTCTAATAAAAGAGTTTAATAACCCGATGTTTGGTGTTAGTTTTTTCATTATTCATCACCTTTCGCTATTTCTCGACGAAACTTTTTTACATTTGTCAAAAACTTTAATGTGTTAAACGGTAAAAATATGTTACGATAGTAGAAACACATTTTATACTTTAAGAAGTTTAACTTTGCTAAAAGAAGAAGCAGTTCTCCATATAAAATTTAGCGTAAATCCAAGCTTTAACTAAAAAAAGAAAAAATATTTACATGTAGAATTGGGTGATAACAATGGCACAACGAGTTGAGCGTTGGTCAAAAAAACAAATTCGTAAACAACTCCAAATCATTCGTGGTGAGGTTGCGCCAACAATATGTTTAATAAATGCAACTTATTTAAATAGTGTTCGAAATAAATGGCTCCAAGCAAATATTTGGATTCATGGCGATCGCATCATTTACGTTGGAAAAGATATGCCTTTAAAAATGGAAGGCACTGAAGTGATCGATTGTAGTGATCGTTTCCTTGTACCAGGTTATATTGAACACCATGCTCACCCGTTTCAATTATATAATCCCCATTCACTTGCTGAATATGCATCAGTTAAGGGGACGACGACATTAATCAATGACAACATGGTTTGGTTTTTAAATACGGATAAAAAGAAAGCGCTTACACTGATTGAAGACTTAGATAAGCTTCCGACATCAATGTATTGGTGGTGTCGTTATGATGCGCAAACGGAATTAGAAAATGAAGAAGAGGTATTTTCTTACTCTAATATGAAGGCGTGGCTTGAGCACCCTCTTGTCGTACAAGGAGGAGAATTAACAGCATGGCCGAAAGTTCTCCATGGTGACGATAGTATGCTTCATTGGTTACAAGAAACAAAGAGGATTAACAAACCTATCGAAGGACATTTTCCTGGGGCATCAGAACGAACGTTAACACAAATGGCTTTATTAGGCGTTAGTTCCGATCATGAAGCGATGACAGGAAAAGAAGCTTTAATGCGACTAGAAATGGGGTATACAACCTCATTGAGGTATTCTTCCATACGCCCTGATTTACCGGAGATCATTGAGGAACTATTAGAGTTAGGTTTAGATGATTTCAGTTCTGTTCTTCTAACAACGGATGGTTCGACGCCGAGTTTTTATGAACAAGGCTTTATGGATATGGTCATTAAAATTGCTCTAGAAAAAGGGGTATCAGATACGGATGCATATGCAATGGCGACGTATAATGTTGCCCGTCATTACCATCTAGATGATCGTATCGGTATGATTGCGCCAGGGAGAATCGCTCATATTAACATTTTAGAAGATAAAGAGAAACCGTTACCAATTTCAGTTTTAGCAAAAGGGCAATGGGTGAAAAAAGAAGGCGTTCATCAGTACCCGGTTCCCTCGTTTCCGTGGGGAGATTACGGGATAACACCACTTGAGTTAAATTGGGATTTGACCGAAAATGATATGCATTTTTCGATGCCGCTCGGAATTGAAATGGTCAATTCCGTCATTTTAAAACCATATCGTATTTCAATTGATGTAACTCAAGAACAACTTCCTTTGGAAAGCGATGAAAGTTTTTTTATCATGGTCGATAAAAATGGACGGTGGATCATTAATACAATTATTAAAGGGTTCGCAAAAAAAGTTTCAGGCTTTGCTTCGTCTTTTTCAAACACTGGTGACTTAATCTTAATCGGAAAAAATAAAAAAGACATGTTAGTTGCTTTCCAGCAGCTAAAAAAACAACAAGGTGGGATTGTCTTAGTAGAAGGTGGAAAAGTACTAAATAGTATAAAGCTAGATTTATATGGGGTAATGTCTAATAAATCGATGGAAGAAGTCATCGAGGAAGAAAAAGGGCTTGTCTGTGCATTAAAAGAGAGGGGATATCTCTTTGACGACCCTATTTATAGCCTTCTTTTCTTTTCATCAACACACTTACCGTATATTCGTGTGACACAAAAAGGAATTTTTGATGTGAAGAAGAAAACGGTACTCTTTCCTTCGATTATGCGTTAAACTATAAAAGTACATCTTACGTAAAGGAAGGTTATATGATGAAAAGGCTTGCTTTAGGAATACTTTTAGTACTCGTAGTAATGTTCGTACTTGCTTGTAATAAAAAGGAAGAGACGATAGCTGTTCCACCAGATGACCCGCCAGAAGAAGTTGTTGAAAAAAATGAACCAGAACCAAAACCAGAACCTGAAAAAGAAGAGTTTAAAAACCAATTTCCGTTAACTGGAATCGGTACAAATGATGACGTTGATTATCGCGCGTTTGGGGTTATGATAGAAAACTCTCGTTCGGCAAGACCTCAATCAGGGCTATATCAAGCTGACTTAGTTTATGAAGTTTTATCAGAAGGAACAATCACTCGCCTACTTGCTTTTTATCATAGTGAAAAGCCTGAAATTATAGGGCCAGTTCGAAGTGCTAGAGATTATTACATTAACTTGAACAATGGATATAATGGTATATATGTTTCTGCAGGTGGAAGTCCGCAAGCGTTTGCCATGGTTGAAAGAGGGCAAGTAGACTATATTAATGGCTTAATTTATGATGGCAGATATTTATGGCGCTCTTCTGAAAGAAAAGCTCCTCATAATATGTATACAAGCTATGAAAATTTAATAAAAGCTGCAGAGCATGCGAAGCATACTCTGATAGCACCAGTTCCAACTTTAACATTTTTAGATGATGACACATTAATTAAAGGTGAGAAGGTAACAGAGATTAAGGTTAATTATGGTAGTAGTTCAAATAATGTTGTATACCTTTATGACGAAGATTTGGAAAGCTATATTCGTCACGTCGGTGGTGAAAAAATGATCGACCTTGAAGAAAAGGAAAGAGCAGTTACCGTAGACAATCTATTTATTGTTGAAATGAGCCATCGAGTGATTGATCACGTCGGGCGTAGGGCAATCGATATCACTTCTGGTGGAAATGGATTACTCATTCAAAATGGAGTATACCAATATGTAGAGTGGGAGAATATCGACGGACAAATATTACCCATAAAAGATGGAGAAAAGCTTAATTTTTTGAAAGGAAAGACGTGGATTAACGTTGTTCCGAATTTAGATCAAAGCGTGAGTATTTCGAAGTAAAATGAACTTATATAAAAACATCATGAAAGGATGAATGAGTTTGCAAATCGATAAGTTAAGAGGAAAAGAATTAGATCAGTTATTTTTAGCGATATTAAGCTTAAAGGATTTAGAAGAGTGTTATCAATTTTTCGATGACCTATGTACAATTAATGAGATACAGTCACTAGCGCAACGTTTAGAAGTTGCGAGGATGCTTCGTGACGGTTTTACTTATCAAAAAATCGAGGCAGAAACAGGGGCAAGCACTGCCACAATTTCAAGAGTGAAGCGTTGTTTAAACTATGGTAACGACGGCTACCAAATGACGTTAGAACGTGTCAAAGAGCAGTTAGAAAAAGAAATTAAAAACGATTAATACAAAAGGGTTTCCGATAAAGTGCCAGCGCACCTCATTGTCGCATTAAATTAGAAATGATGTTTTTTTATTTCAGATTTAGTGGCTGAGGTGCCTGGCACTTTTGTTTATTCTCAAAACGATTTACGAGAGAACAGGTAAAGTTCACGTAGGAAGAATCGTAAATGTTGATCACCAAAATGTTTATCTTGAGCCTATATCTGATGGTGTAACTGGATTTCATTGGGGCTTTGGATGGGGATTTAGAGCGCCGTTCTTTTTTCCAGTTGCTTTAGCAGCGATCGGCGGCTTTGCTTTAGGTGCATCTTTATTTTGGTGGTAAAAACGGTTTGAGTCAAAGAGAAAGAAGGGGCTGTCCAAAAACAAAGTGGTTTTTGGTATTAATGAGCGTTAAGTGAATATATATAGCGGTAGTATGTGCTCCTAACACTCGTCTAAATTAAAGGAGGTATATAAAGAGTGTACGCTATAGATATTCAAAATGTAACTTATTGTTACCCTGATTCAACAACTGCGATTAAAGATATCTCTCTACAAATACCAGTTGATGCGAAAATAGCATTGCTCGGTCCTAATGGAGCTGGAAAATCGACGTTGCTTCACCATTTAAATGGATTGAAATTACCTCAACAAGGCTCGGTATCGATTATGGGGGTACCTTTAAATAAAAAAAGTTCGAAAGCAATTCGTCAAAAAGTAGGACTTGTGTTTCAAGATCCTGATGATCAAGTGATTTCTGGGTCGGTTTGGGAGGATGTACAATTTGGACCTAGAAATCTAGGTTTATCAGAGGAAGAAGTTGAAGAGGTTAGCGATGTTGCTTTAGATTCTGTCGGAATGCTAGAGTTTAAGTCTAAAGCACCGTATCAGTTAAGCTATGGACAAAAGAAACGGGTAGCGATTGCAGGCGTATTAGCAATGAAACCAGATATAGTTATTTTGGATGAACCAATGTCCTATCTTGATCCGCAAGGACAAGATGAAGTTGCTAGACTCCTCCAAGACTTAAATTGTATGGGGAAAACCATTTTATTGTCAACGCATGATGTAGATTTTGCGGTTTCCTGGGCTGATACAATTATTTTGATGAAAGGTGGTCAAATATTAGCGTATGGTGGCCCAGAACTATTAGTAGATGAAGAGTGGATTAGGAGAGCGAATCTCCATATGCCTAGAATCGCAAGGTTATTTCGAATGGTCCCTGATTTAAATTTAGAAAAATTGCCGAAAAATGAACAAGAGGCAGCTCGATTAATTCATAAATTGATAAATTTACAAGGTAGTAGCATATGAAATGTTAGGTAGTTTACCATTAGAGTAGAGGCTTATAAAATGGTAAGTTACCTTTTTTAAATTTGCGAAAAATTTGTGAATTATTATAACTTTTTGATATTTTTTACTTTTTTTCGTTTATGATTACAATTAAATAGACTTAGCCTTTTGAAGAGGTGGTGATCGATATAAATAAGCATATTAGCAACACCTTAATTTCTCTTGTGAAAAAATACGGATATGAATGGTGTGATGAAAAGAGGATTAAGGAAATATTAATTAGTTTATACAATGATCAACCTGAAATAAAAGCAATTCTTATTGTAAAAAATCACATCATTGATCCATTTCAGGATAATGCGTTAAAAAACCACGAACTTCTATCTGTTTTAAAAGAAGTGATTGTTAGTGATCGAGAGTTAACGGAAGAATTGCAGTGGGCATTATTAACTTGGCTTAAAGCACTCGATGCACAAGTACCTCTCGATTTAGAAATAGTGCTAGAAGAAAGTGTTACAATCAAAAAAAAAGAAGAAAAAAACAAAACTGTTTCTGAAAACCCAAATACTACGCAAAATCTTGTGATGAAACATACAATTCACTCCCCCCTAACTAATGAAGAAAACCAACAACTAACTCCACATAATGAAGAGAGAATTATAAAAGGGAGAAAAAAAGCAGACTATAAGCGCTTGTTAGTAGTAACATTATTTATTATCCTTCTTTTTTATGGTATTGATAGAATCCCAAAAAGTGAAACAAGAGGTATAGAAACTCACCAGTATGAAGAAACTTCTATAACTGAAGAAGAGGAAACCCAAATAATAAACGATAAGGATCATCGTTTAATTGAAGACTATAAAAATCTTGCAGCCGATGGGAAAATAAAATCTTGTGAATTTTCATTAGGAGATAATATCCCGGAATATTTATTACAAACGCGAACAAAAAAAGTGGGTGAAGCTCTCTTAGTTAACAATGATTATGATCTTTGTACGTATTACATTTCTGAAGAAGGTACAAAGCAAGAAGTGACCAAAGTTGTTAAAAGCCAAATTCCTACGGAAATAGACTTTTTTCAGGTGAGGGAAGAATTTGGTGATCCAGCATTTTATTATTTAGATGGCTATTTTATCATTTTGGAATATCGATTCCATGGGTTTAAAGTTGAAAAGGTATTTAATAATCTAGATAATAATCTTGCAAAAATAACGATAGAGGCTAATGTACAATTAAATAATACGCAAACAAGTGATAACCATCATAGAAATTTTAATTTAGAATATTATTAGCTTTAAGAAGCCGCCCTCATTTTATGAAAAGAAGGTGCGGTTTTTTTAACGTCTAAGAAACTACAGATTTCGGGCTTTTGGATAGCTTTATCTGATACGTTATAATGTTTTTGAAAATAAACTATTGTAAGGATGAGTGTGCTTGTTTTTTTTGATATAATAACCGAATGAGGATATGGTGAAAAGTTGTATTTTAAAAAAGGAGCAATAAAAAATGCTTGAATTTAATGAATGGAAGCACGTATTTAAATTAGATCCAAACAAGGAGATTAGCGATTGTGATTTAGAAAGAATTTGTGAATCTGGTACGGATGCTATCATTGTCGGTGGCAGTGATGGCGTTACGGAAGATAATATATTGGATTTACTTGTGAGAGTTAGAAGATACTCTGTTCCTTGCGCGATTGAGGTTTCTTCGGTTGAGGTTGTCACTCCTGGATTTGATTATTACTTTATTCCATCAGTATTAAATAGTGGCTCGATCAATTGGATCACAGGTCTTCACCATGAGGCTGTGAAGGAATTTGGGGCGATTATGAATTGGGATGAAATTGTTATGGAAGGATATTGTGTTTTAAACCCTGAAAGTAAGGTGGCCTTATTAACAGAGGCAAAGACAGATGTGACGATAGAAGATGTCGTTGCTTATGCCGAAATGGCTGAAAAGATGTTCAAACTCCCTATTTTTTATATCGAGTATAGTGGAGTATTTGGAGATGTTGAATTAGTAAAAGAAGTTAGCGACGCTTTAGAAACGACCCGACTTTTTTATGGAGGTGGCATTACGACGGCAGAACAAGCAAGAGAAATCTCTCAATACGCCGATACAGTCGTCGTCGGAAATGTCATTTATGATGATATTGAAAAAGCG
>SKSA01000240.1 GCA_007118195.1 Anaerobacillus sp.
ATACAAAACGCTCATGACGATTTACTCGTCACCATTAAGAACGAAAAATGTCAGTCACCAGCAAATACTAAATAAAGACTTGGTAATTTCCGCCTCTTTACTTAGTATTTAAGCTAGCGATCTGACACTTATCAAACAACCTCTTTAATTTATTACTCTTCCCAAACTTTCACTTCGCTCATAACATCATTTTGTTTAATACGATCGACAACATCCATTCCTTCAATTACTCGACCGAACACAGTATGAACTCCATCTAAATGAGGTTGTGGGTCAAAAAGAATAAAAAATTGACTACCGCCAGTATTACGACCAGCATGAGCCATTGAAAGATAACCACGCCCATGCTTATGTGGGTTACCTTCTGTTTCACATTTAATTGTATAACCTGGACCACCTGTTCCATTCCCGATTGGACAACCACCTTGTGCTACAAATCCAGGAATAACTCGATGAAACGTTAAACCGTTATAAAAACCTTCGTTAGCAAGCTTTTCGAAGTTTTCTACAGTACCAGGAGCTTCCTCAGGGAAAAATTCAATCACAATCTTTTCACCATTTTCAAATGCAATACTACCTTTTTTCACGTTATGTATCCTCCTCAAAATAAAAACTTAGTTACTTTCGTTATGAAAATAACTTATGATGTTGCTCAACCTATTTTACTATATTTTATAATGAAAATACAATTTGAAGGGCTCGTTCGATAAATTCGATCAGCAAATGTATTTTCATACAAAGAGACAAACTTTGAATGAAGTTCACTCTAGGTTTGTCTCTAGATATACTATTTATTTTGTGGTAGTACCATCTAATGAAAGGTCAAGACCTACAATATCATCGTAAGTTTCTCGTTTGACTACAAGGGTACTTTTACCATTTTCTACAAATACCACCGCTGGCCTAGGAATTCTATTGTAATTATTAGCCATCGAATATCCATAGGCACCAGTACAGAAGACAGCTAAAATATCTCCTGGTTTTGCAAAAGGTAGAGCAATGTCCCAGATTAACATATCACCACTTTCACAACATTTACCGGCAATGGAGTATGTTTCTTGGTTCTTTTCATTACTTCTATTTGCAATAACTGCTTCGTACTGCGCTTGGTATAGAGCTGGGCGCAAATTGTCTGTCATACCACCGTCTACTGAAAGATAATGCCTAACCTCAGGTATTTCTTTTTCAGAACCTATTGTATATAAAGTTGTGCCTGCATCACCAACAAGAGAACGGCCTGGCTCAATCCAAATCTCAGGTATTTCTATTCCTAACTTTTCTGATTGAATTTCTACTGCATCAATAGTTGCATCGACATATTGTGAAACTGGAAGTGGTGTGTCCCCTTCAATATAACGAATTCCAAATCCACCACCGAGATTCAAAACTTTCGGTGCATAGTTTAACTTCGTTTTCCACTCTGCTAAATATGAGAATATTTTTTCTACAGCTAACGTAAAGCCTGTCGTTTCAAAAATTTGTGAGCCAATATGACAATGCAACCCTAACAATTTAAATGCATCATCGTCACTTACCATTTGAATCGCCTCTTCAGCTTGACCAGTAATTAAATCAAAACCAAATTTTGAATCTTCTTGCCCAGTGGAAATATATTCGTGAGTATGGGCTTCAACACCTGGGGTAATACGAAGCAAAACAGATACAGTTTTATTATGTTTTTGGGCAGCTTCTTTTAATAATTCGATTTCAAAAAAATTGTCGACGACAAAACAACCGATTCCCGCTTCAACCGCCATATCTATTTCTAAAAAGCTTTTATTATTCCCATGGAAGTGAATTTTCTCTACTGGAAATCCTGCCACTAGAGCTGTGTGCAGTTCCCCGCCCGAAACAACATCTAAACTTAATTGTAACTCTTTTGCAAGCTGTACCATAGCAACACAACTAAAGGCTTTACTCGCATAGGCTACTTGAGCTTGTATTCCTCTCTTTTTAAAAGCTTGCACAAATTCATATGCACGCTCTTTAATTAATGCAACATCATAAACATATAAAGGTGTGCCGTACTTTTCTTGTAATATAGTACAATCAACACCACCAATTTCTAAATGACCTAAGTCATTTACTAAACTTGTTCCATGTTTGTACATTCACGATACTCCTCTCAATAATTGTGAATGTTGAATTTCAAATGTTT
Source organism: Anaerobacillus sp. (assembly GCA_007118195.1). GTDB lineage: Bacteria > Bacillota > Bacilli > Bacillales > Anaerobacillaceae > Anaerobacillus. The sequence continues at coordinate 2,159 of SKSA01000240.1, forward strand.
CTATACCACTTACTAAACAATCCAAATTCAATATTCTGATTTTTTCGGCAGTAATTCTTCCCCAACTTTTTGAATTTCCTATATAAAAAGGTGGCTAATGTAAGTTACATTAGCCACCTAGAAAAAGCTATTCGTAACCTCACGTTTAGTAGTCCTCCACCACCTACGGCAATGAAAATATTACGTAAAACTTTATCATATAATCTTTAATTACGCAATATGTTAATTCGCAGGTTGCTTATTAGGATTTCGCGGATGAACAATGCTCGGTCGTCTCTTTTTAATTGGCACTGACAATCTCACCAAAATATCTAAAAATGCTTTTGGGTAAAACGGTAAGAACGGCCATAAATAAGGTGTATTTAAAGGTTTCATACTTGCAATAATTAGGATCATTACAGTAAGAGCAATTAAAAAACCTGGAACTTTAAAGAAGAACACTACTACTAATAATAATATTCGAACAAGCTTTAAAGCAATACCTAATTCATAACTAGGTGTCGCAAATGTGCCAATGGCCCCTAAAGCAACATAAAGGATGACTTCAGGAACAAACAAACCAACCTCTATTGCAATTTCACCAATTAATAAAGCAGCAACTAAACCTAAAGCAGTTGCGAGTGGCGACGGGGTATGAATAGCAGCCATCCGGAGTAGTTCTATTCCAATTTCCGCTATGATAATTTGGGCGAAAATCGGAACATTTGTCGTCTCATTAGGTCCGACAAAGTCTAACATTTCAGGAACTATATCTGGCTGCATGACTAACAAAAGCCATAACGGCAAAATAAGTAAGGCAAATATCATGCCCGAAAACCGAACCCAACGCAAAAACGTACCAATGAGAGGCGCTTGCCTAAACTCTTCAGCATGCTGCACATGGTGAAAAAATGTCGTTGGCAATATAATTACACTTGGAGAGGCATCCACGTATATGACGACATGCCCCTCAAGTAAATGTGTTGCTGCCACATCCGGACGTTCAGTATAACGGACAAGAGGAAAAGGATTTAATCCTTGTTTGACGATAAATTCTTCAACCACTTTATCAGCCATTGTTAAACCATCAATTTCAATTGCTTCAAGTTCCTTTTTTACAATCTCAATTAAATCCGGATCTGCAATATCTTTTATGTAAGCAACACAGATATCTGTTTTTGAACGCACACCTACTTGTAAAATTTCATGCCTTAATCTTTCATCTCTAATTCTTCTTCTCGTTAAAGCCGTATTTTGAATAATATTTTCAGTGTAGCCATCTCTAGCGCCCCTAACCACTCTTTCTGTATCTGGTTCTTCGGGACCTCTCCCTGGATAACTACGAACATCAATTACTAGAGCTTCAGTCTCACCCTCGATTAAAATAAATATGAGACCTGATAACATTTGGTCAACTGCTTCATCTAGTGTTTTTACTGGTTCTACTTGAACGTGTGTTAACCGATTTTCAATTTGCTGTTTCACACGAAGTTCACGCTTTTCAGCTGCATCTAAGAACATTAATTCTTTTAGTAATTCAATAATATTTTGAATATCGCAAAGACCATTAACAAAATAAAATTGTACTTCTTTATCTAAGATCGATAATTTTCGAACGCCTACATCAAAGCTTGTCCCAATACCAACTTTATCTTTTAAATATTTTTCATTATCCCTGATCGTGCTTGAGACTTGTTGCTTTGCACTTTCTGCATTGTTTTTTTCAACGATATCATTACTCATTGTATTCGCTCCTTTCTAAAATAAGTTCAACGGCTTTTTTGGTTATTGGAGCCCCCTTTTCTATTTCATCTTTCCCTGACATTTTACCAATATCGCCAACCCCAACGATAAAAGGGATGCCTAATTCATTTAAGTTGTATACTGTATCACCATTTATTCTCCCTATCTCAATATCAGGTAATCCGAACTTATCTACACCGTATTCGGTTAAGTTTCCGTTTCGATCAATACTAACATCCACTTTAGCCCATTCACTATCGTGAGTTTTAGATGCTACGGCAATTGCTCCTATAATTTGTAGACCATTATGAGTTGCGACATAACGTAACGCTTCTTCACCTGGTCCTTCCTCTGTATAGCCACAATCATCAAACATAACGAGGACTGGATCATAAGGTGTTTTATTTATTAAACGAACTAATTGTTCACCAGTTAATTTGGTTGGATTTCCCCATGAGTTTGAAATACAACGTCCCCCAATCTCTTTGGCAACATGCTCTACTGCTCTCCTAGCCGATTCATCACCATCAGTTATTAAGATCACCCTCTTCTTTTCCATGGTTTCATCCTTTCGGTTTGAAAAATATTGCCACTAAAAAGCCAAATAAAATGGCCGAAGAAATTCCTGCTGAGGTTACTTCAAAAATCCCCATTCCAATTCCTAAAAACCCAGATTTTTGTGCTTCTGTCATCGCTCCGTGTACTAAAGAATGCCCAAAACTAGTGATTGGTACGATAGCGCCAGCTCCCGCAAAATCAACGAGGCGATCATAAAGGTGAAAACCGTCTAAAAGAGCACCGATAACAACTAATGAGCTCATAACATGTGCTGGTGAAAGTTTAAAGAAATCTAACATTAACTGTCCTACTACACAAATTAGCCCACCAACTGTAAATGCAACTATGTACTCCACTATGACGTCCCCTTTCAAGTCTTCGTTTCATTTAAGATGATATGTAGTAAGAACAACACTATAGTTTCCTTTATATTTACCCATTTAAACGGTTTTCATTAAGAATAAAAATTGATAACTAGTAAATACGGTGCTCCCCTCTTTTGTTAATCACCTCCATATTCAAAAGAAACGCCGTGGGCGATACACGGAATAGATTCATTTTGTTGAATCATTAGCGGATTTAGTAATGCTCCCGTTGCAACAACTAATAATCGACGTATCATACCGTGTGCTAATTCATCAAATAAATGGCTAAACGTAACTACTGCCGAGCATGCACAACCACTTCCACCCGAAAAAACTTTTTGATCTCCGCTATAAATTAAAATTCCACAATCTTGGTGGTTTTTATAAATATCAATTCCTTCATCAAATAATAAGCTTTTCAAAATAGGTGTTCCTACTCTAGATAAATCACCCGTTACAATCACATCGTAATCTTCAGGCTTACGCTCTAAATCTTCTAAGTGCGTTTTAATGGTCTGTACTGCCGCAGGAGCCATTGCAGCACCCATATTGAAAGGACTTGTTACACCTAGGTCAACAACTTTTCCAACAGTTGCTGCCTCTACTTTTATTTTGGATTTTTTTTTACTTATATATGCAGCGCCTGAACCTGTTACCGTATACATAGCCGTATTTGGTTTTTGCCCCCCAAATTCTGTAGGATAACGAAATTGTCGTTCAGCTGTAGCAAAATGACTACTCACAGCTGTAACTACATGTTCTGCGAACCCCCCGTCTAACAGGACTGAAGCTAATGTCAAAGCTTCCATTGAAGTTGAACAGGCATTAAATAAACCAAAAAAGGGGATTTCCTTTTCTCTTGCTACATAACTTGCTGTGATATTTTGATTTAATAAATCTCCTCCAAGAAAAAAATCAATTTCTTCATTTTTTTTATTTGCTTTTTGTAAACATAGGTCAATAGCTTCAGACATTAATTTCCGCTCAGCTAATTCCCACGTAGATTCACCACAATATAAATCATCATAAGATTTATCATAAGAAACTTTTAGTGGACCTTCAGCTTCTTTTGGACCAACAACAGTTGCTGTGCTTTGAATATAAATTCCATTGGTGAATTTTAGCGTTTGACTACCCATTTACTGCCTCCGATTATTTATGAAATTAACGTTTGTACAAGCAAGCGAATCATACTTACGATATACGCAGAAACAACTCCAAATACAATGACTGCACCAGCCATTTTAAACATATTCCCAGCGATACCAAGTACAACTCCTTCACTTTTATGTTCTAAAGCACTACTTGCAATTGCATTTGAAAATCCGGTAACAGTGGCAATCGATCCTGCTCCTGCAAACTGCCCGATTCGATCATAAATACCGAACCCTGTTAAAATAGCAGCTATAAAGATTAAAGTTCCAATCATTGCACTAGCAACCGTTTTTTCCGTTAAATCAAAATAATAAATGTAAATATTCATCAACCCTTGTCCAAAAGCACATATAATCCCACCAATTAAAAAAGCTTTGAAACAATTTTTAAAATAAGACGGTTTCGGTTGAAAAGGCTCGATCGCTTTTTTATATTTTTTTTTATTTTTTTCTAATTGGTTTTGATCCATAAAATACCCCTTCTTATCTGTCTACAAAATAGATCCAGTGAAATAATGAACCAAAAATTTTTCCGAAAACAATCGCCATTAGTAAATAAGTGATTTTCTCAGCAACTCCAACCCGTTTTGCAAGAATTGGAAAAACATTTAACACCTCTGTCAACGCTGCCGCTAATAAGCCTACAAAAACACCTGCAAAAAGACCAATGAATACTACTAAAATACTCGGCAATCGAAAAATCGGTTCTCTTAAACTAATCCACGAACCAGTAACAGCACCGACAATTACTCCCCATTCATAAAATCTGATATAATTTTTTGTTTTGGTTAATTGAGTTAATCGAGGAATCACACCTAAAACCGTTAAGAAAGCAACAAAACCAGCCCCAACAGCTAACCCTCCACCTAAGCCAAGAATAATCGCAATCGTATAATTAATGATCATTGATTTTCGTTTCACTTTCACTATTTTCATGAACGGAAACATAGTGGTCTAGCGCTTGTTGATAATTAAACATTTCAACTTCAAGTGGACTTGGTTCTTCATTAATTCTTTTTTTAAATAAATGATTAAAAAATAAAATCATCCCTAAACCAAGTCCAATAGAGTACGGTATTTGTAATAATAACGGTTTCGGATTTTCCTCTCCTGTAATAATTTCATAAAGCTTTTGATGTACTTCCTGCATACTTACATCCTCATGAAAATTCATAACTGCAAGACCTGCTCCTATAAACAATAAAAGCCATACCGCTATAAAATAAACGGGTTTTATAGACTTTTTCTTAATAAAGACCTCAATAATCGTTTGTGCTACACCCATAGTTTGTACTTCAAAGTTTGGATATTTTTCATTTATAGCTTTAATTACCTTCATTACATCGATAACAATAAGTTTCTTATCTTCTTTTATCACTTGGTGAATAGGAATAACACTTACTAATTGACGAACATCATCATTTGCGACAATTTGAGCTAAATCACCTATTTTGACATTTTGTGAAATCGTAGCTTGTACACGATGACGCATTCGTATATAAACCATCTCATCCTTCATAGTTTCCCCCCAAGTTTTCAATCTCTATTTTTTTCTTAGTATGGATGGAATATCGACTTCTCATGCGTACAAGAAAAAGACCAAATGGCTAGTCAGCCATTTGGTCTTTTATTTGCTGCAATATTTTCTTTTCAAGCCGAGAGACTTGCACTTGAGAAATTCCTAGCCGCTCTGCTACTTCAGATTGGGTTTGGTCTTTATAATATCTTAGATATACAATTAATCGTTCGCGTTCGTTTAAATGACGGATCGCTTCTTTTAAGGCGATTTTATCAAACCATTTATTTTCTGATTGATCAGCAATTTGGTCTAAGAGAGTAATTGGATCACCATCATTTTCGTATACCGTTTCATGGATAGAGGATAAGCTTCTACTTGCTTCTTGAGCAAAGACGATTTCTTCGGGTGATATTTCTAACTTCTCAGCAATCTCGGCAACGGTAGGGACACGCCCTAACGTTTTAGAGAGTTCGTCTTTCATCTTCCTGATTTTATTGGCTGTTTCTTTTAACGATCTACTAACTTTTACTGTTCCATCATCTCTTAAAAATCTTTGAATTTCACCGATAATCATTGGTACTGCGTAAGTAGAAAACTTTACATCATACGACAAATCAAATTTATCGACGGATTTAATTAAACCGATACAACCGATTTGAAACAAATCTTCCGGATCATACCCACGATTTAAAAAGCGCTGTACTACCGACCAAACTAACCTTGTGTTTCGATTTACAATGATATCTCTTGCGTCCTGATCCCCGGTTTGGCTTTTAGCAATTAAATTTTTTACTTCTTCATCCGTTAAGTATGCTTCTTTTTTGTTGTTTTTTACCTCCACATCCATAAGCAGAACCCCTTAATTACATAAAGCTTTACTATTTGAAAGTAACTTCGTTAAATGAACCGTTGTCCCAGCTAATGGGTTTGAAACAACTTTGATTTCATCCATAAAGTTTTCCATAATTGTAAAGCCCATGCCAGATCTTTCTAACTCTGGTTTGGTTGTATACAATGGTTGTCTTGCTTCATCGATGTCGTCGATAC